>NZ_JBWQTU010000008.1:0-304567 GCF_056619925.1 Halalkalibacter sp. HAAS-P013 | reverse complement strand
CTTAACTTCGACAGGATTATGTGAATGTGTCTTTTTTCTTGTCATGTAACTCTCCCCTTATAACGTGATTATGTCGTATCTTATACTATCCTATCTGTCCATTATAAGGGGGGCAACCAGCTGTCACTACCCGTATTTTGACGATATTATTTCGATATATTTCGAGCAAACACCTATACCAAGGTGGTTCGAATGATCGAGGCAGTTAAACGTCCACACTAAAAATAGCCGGAGGGAGTTCCCACCGGCTAACTATATATAACACCAATTTCTAAATATCAATATATTCAGAAAATATTACCTCTTGATTCCCAATATTAGCAGAACCTGCAATACCAACCGAACCAGAAATTTGTGCAGACACATCCGACAAAATATCACCATATAAATTAGGCATAACGATGACATCAAATAATTCTGGACTATCTGCTAGTTTTGCAGCGCCGATATCTACAATCCAATGTTCTTTTTCAATGTCTGGGTATTCTTCTCCAATTTCATTAAACACCTTTGTAAAAAGTCCATCCGTTAATTTCATAATGTTATCTTTTACAAAGCAAGTTACTTTTTTACGGCCTTGACTGCGTGCGTATTCAAATGCATAACGTACTATTTTTTCTGTACCTGGTCTGGTAATAAGTTTCAAGCATTGATACACTTGATTTGTTTGCCTATGCTCAATACCAGCATATAAATCTTCCTCATTTTCTCGTATGATGACAACATCCATTTTTGGATGCTTTGTTTCAACAAATGGATGATAGGATTTAGCAGGTCTTACATTTGCATACAGCCCCAATGCTTTTCGTGTAGTTACATTTTAACTCTTGTACCCTCCGCCCTGGGGTGTAGTTATTGGTGCTTTCAAAAAAACTTTTGTTCTTCTTAGTGAGTCCCAAGCATTTGGTTCCATCCCTGTTGATATACCACTCTTATAAACTTCCTCACCGATTTTAATTTCTTCAATATCAAGTTGGGCTCCTGCAGCCTCTAATATATTCAATGTAACCTTCATGATTTCTGGGCCAATCCCATCTCCATAAGCAACTGTTATTGGGGTTTTTGTCATCAATATTTCCTCCATATCTATTATTAATCTATTACCTTGATACTGCCTAAACCTTCACAATAATAACAAATAACAAAGCCCTATTTAGAACAACTTTTACATATAGAATTTACTGTTTGTTTTGAATGTTTATTTTCATAATGACAAAAGTTACAAGGAATTCTCCATGCCCGTTACAGACATAGCAATCCAAACCACGTCACCTCCTTTTTCAATCTATTTATTGTAATAACCCTAATTTATTAAGGATTACACCAATCACAATAAGTGGGAGATGATGTTGTAACACCATCTTGACGAGGTTCTTCTTTTCTAAAATTGCAACTAGGACAGCCATATACTTCTTTTGCAATTTGTTTTGTCCTAAGACCACAACCTTCACAAGGTAATCCACGAACCACATCTACTACTCCCCATCCTGGACAAGAACAATTCGGACATAAGTTCATCAATCGAACAGCTAGTTTTTCCGCTAGCTTATTTATTGCCTTCATACGGGTAGGATTCATATGAGCTCGCATATCTGTTTCGACATGAACTAAGCCATCTGCAGATGCAGAAGTACAAAGGTTAATAGCTTCCTTCACCTCAGAAGATCTCTTTAACCCCTTAAAAGTAAAACCTTGAATTAAACCTGAATTTGGTCTAACAACTAAGGCATGGGAAGGGAAATGTACCTTATCTAGGAAATCTTTAAGATCATTAAAAGAAGTAACTGTTTTTGCATCATAATTGGTTTCGAGGCTTATCTCCTGCTCAATAACTTCGATACCACGTTCGTCATCAATCCATAAAAGGATTTCATGGTCTTCTGCAACCATAGGAAAATAACGATGTGGTCCAAAACTTCCTTCACTCGCTAGTCCTAGAGGAAGACCAAGTTCATCCATACCCATTCTTGCTTTTTTTCGGAGAGTTTCTAACGGTGTAAACTCACGTTCTACTTCTCCAGAAAATGTTCCTAATAGATCGGTATTAATCTTTTCAGGAACTTTAATTGATACTCCTAATAGTTCATTGAAAGGCTTACCAATGGCTTGTCGTTTATCATGCATTGTTGATAGGGCAGCTTTTCTACCCTTGTAGGGATGCATATTGTATATTCCCCCTCTCTTTTAGTTTTTAACAGGTTTTTAATATTTATTTTCCAAATTACTCGCTAATTTAAAAGTCATCATTCTTTCACCCGTTTTAGTACTAACATCGGTATGAAAACTCACTACTTCTTCATCAGTTATATTAAAAATCAATCTCTTTAGGTCTTCTATCCCTGATTCAATGAGATCAGTTCTTGTTTTTTTAATCAACAAAACTCCTTCTTTATCTTTACACAGTGCATACTCAGCAGGAGTTAAAATACCACGAAGTATAACAATAACTAAATCTCTTAAAATATCTGTTTTAACAGCTATTGGACCACGGCCAAGATATTCTTTTTGCCATTGAATTAAAGCTTTACTGATTTCAGATTCAGTCGCACCCTTTGTTTTGTTCATTTTTACCCCTCTTTTTCATTTAATATGGTAAAGTCACTTAGTTGGAAATGAAGTACTTTCAGTGGTTACCAGTTTTCCCAACGTCCTTCGGGATCAACACTCGCAAGTCGTATCTGGAAAGAGCTTCTCTTACTTTAGGTTGAATGTTATTTACTCAATAAAAAAACCGACAACTTCAAACGTCAATGATGATTTAAATTCATTGAATCTGAAAATTGTCGGTTTCACCTCAACTAACTTCAGCGAAGTCTTTTGATGAGCTACCTTTTTATTGGTCATAATAATTTATGTTTATAAATTCTCCCTTAAAAAAATCGGTATATCTCTAATCTAATTCCCCTAGATTATAAAATATACCGATTTACATTACTCTCTCATTCTTGTACTTTAGGAAACTTTTTCATCCAGTCAATATTTAAAATATTATAAAGAATGCTAAAGGCCTAATTATTTAAGAAGTTGAAAATAAACATCTACCGATTGATTATAAAATTATAAATAATATATACCAAGTTTTATAAATCTGTCAACAACAAAATTCCCTTATATATAATCGTCTCTTAGTGGTTGCCAGTATCGTTGTACTCCGCAGTAAGGGATATAGAAATGGTTAATAATTTTAAAGAATACCGTAAAGTCCATCTACATTGCATCCAAATGCATACATGTGATTAAAATAAAAATGGCTCAATTCATAAGAGTCAAGCCATAAAATATTTACTTGCTGCTTTTACTGTCACTGTTTAGGCTGCATCCCCATTATATTCACACAAATATTCTTGCATACCTTAATTCAATAAAAAAGCTGATTCCGCATCTCTATGTTTTGTTGGACTAGTGAATATGTTAGTTTGGCTTTTTTAAATTATTTTAAAGATATATTGAACAGAAAATAAGTTATAGTAAAATTAATTTATACATAAATTAACGCATATTCTTCATTATTCTTTTAGCTTTTATAAAATTAAATGTTTCTTTTAGTAACTCCTCGTCTACGATTTCATCCTCAATAATGAGTTTGTACTTTCCTTGCAATAGTCCTATATCAGAAATTAGGTAATAAGCATCGGAATTTTCATCATTGGCATGGCTAGGACTATTCGAATACCCTACTAAATAATCAATTGAAACGTTAAACATGGTAGCAATTCTTTTCAGTGTCTCAGTTTCTGGTGAACGATTGCCGTTTTCATAACCCGAGACAGCTACCTTTGAAACCCGAATTTTATCTCCTGCTTCTTGTTGGGTTAATTTGTTTTGTTTTCTTAAACGTTTAAACCTTGATTTAAAGTCAGGCATGAATAGTGTGCCTCCTTTTTACTAGTAATTTTTATATAATTATACCATTTTATTAATTTCAATAACACTATTAAACTACTAGGTATTTTAGCCCATTAATTAACTTGTAGTAAACAAAACATTGCAAATTAACTATATGATAACTATACTAGTCTATGTTGTGTAAAATAAACTAAATTTACAAAAAAATGAAGGGGTGTAAAAAATTGAAAAGCTGTAAGGGGATTTCATCAATTTTAGGGGTTGCTTTTTTAGCAATGACGTTAGTAGCATGTTCGGACTCTACTTCTAGTGAGCCGGTAGCAGAAGTAGAACCTGCAGAATCAACGCATGACATCACAGAGGAGGAAGTTCTCGAATTTCAGCAAAGCTGGGGAGAAGGAATTGTTCATATCGGAGAAGTATACAGCGAGGGGGGCGACTATGAAGCCGCTGCTACTGAGCATATCGAACGTTTCTATGGTTATGACATGAGTGATGTTCTTTTCAAACCAACTTTAGCTAGAGAGGAACGTTTCCGCGGTACCTTTGAAAGTGCTTTGTCTTATTTCGTGGGTGGAGATATTTCCGAGGATAGTGGTTTTGCTATCGCACCTTGGTCAGATGTACGATGGGAAAATGAAGGGGTTTTAATTGAAGGAAATAAGGCTGTAAGTATGGGCGTGTATTATTTCACACCAGCTGATGGAGGAGAGCCTGTCGAAGTAGAATACACTTTCACTTTTAAAAAGGATAATGATGGCGACCTGAAAATTGTCCTTCACAGCTCTCATCTTCCATATAGTGCTACTCAAGCAATCACAGAGGAAGAAGTTCTGGAATTTCAGCAAAGCTGGGGAGAAGGAATTGTTCATATCGGAGAAGTATACAGCGAGGGTGGCGACTATGAAGCTGCTGCTACTGAACATATCGAACGTTTCTATGGTTATGACATCGGCAATGTTCTTTTCAAACCAACTTTGGCTAGGGAGGAACGTTTCCGCGGTACCTTTGAAAGTGCTTTGTCTTATTTCGTGGGTGGAGATATTTCCGAGGATAGTGGTTTTGCTATCGCACCTTGGTCCGATGTACGTTGGGAAAATGAAGGGGTTAAAATTGAAGGAAATAAGGCTGTAAGTATGGGCGTGTATTATTTTACACCAGCTAATGGTGGAGAACCTGTCGAAGTAGAATACACTTTCTCATATACAAGAAATAATGATGGCGACCTGAAAATTATCCTTCACAGCTCTCATCTTCCGTATAGTAATTAATTAGTTTAATAGCAAATATGCTTAGTTTATAATGTAGTACTTATAAGTATGGTGAGATGTTGTGGTCGGGAAACCAACATTATCTTACCAAGAAGTGAGGTTTTTTTATTACCCGCTAAAAGCTTTCTAGAACCCCTGGCTATGCCAGGGGTTTTCTAATCCACAAAACAAATATGAAAAATGACATTACTTTTTTCATTATAGAACCTCTCTCCTCCATAGTATTGAAGTAAACTACTTCGTCAATAACAGAAAGGCAGAACCTCTATTCAGCTAGCTATCGCCCATTAGTTAGTATCTTTTTTTCAAACGCCCAACAACATACCCAACTAAACATGTGAAGTAAAGAAAAAATATACTAAAAACACCTACACTTACGGATGGGAGTACATTAAAGAAATATCTAATAGCTCCGTATATTGGTATGGTGAATAGGAAATTAGCTGGATAGAAAACAGGTGCCAAAAACAGAAAGTAACCAGTTAAAAATATAAATAAGCCTATACTCCAATATTTAGTGATGAATAAAAGAAAATTAACGCTTTTTTGCTTTCCCATATATGCACTGTAAAAGAACATAATAATAACAAACAATATTGAAGAAATTGCACCAATTAAAGTAGGTTCACTCTTCATTACATGAATATCAAAACTAATCCAACCAAAAATAGAACTAACTAATAAAATAAAAATTACGTGTTTATACATAACTCCTCCCAGTTTACTTTTTATAAGAAGTAGATAAATATTTTAATAGAACTTTTCTGCTCGTTATTCAATAACTATACTGACACTTTATTCTAACTCCTTGAAAAAACCTTCGAAATCAAGAGTTTTCTGTTGTCGAAAGCCAAAGTTTTTGTATTCGATCATTAGATGACTAATATAATTGTTAACACTTAATCCCAAAGCTATCTTTTAGAAACCTGCACGTTCGTACAATAACTTCAACAGAAAAAGCGCCAATCCTCTCTTGGATTAACGGTACCCGTTCGTATTATAAGGTTAGCCAGATTTTCTGGTTGACCTTTTTTTATTTGGTCTTATTATAGCAGTAGTCAGGGTAGAACGTCCGCACCCGTGAAACTTAGATCCCGTCAACTAAACCGTTCACCCCCTACTGGTAGAAACATGATTTAGCCTGGTTGGAACAAAGATCCCACATGATAAACTCCAAAGCACTGAAGTCATGCGATCGACTTATTCATATTCAATTGCCTCTAAAAGTTTTTCTACAGCGGCCATTGCTTTCAACTATCTTCTATTTCGGATACCTAGCAGGGTTAGAACCTCCTCGGCAAGTTTTCGGCATGCCGGTGTTCCCTCTGCTCCCCCGAACCTGTCCTTCATCCGTGCATTTTCATCCGTATAAAACCGATGGTTAATCGCTTTTAGGAGACTTATTTTAGCCAATTTAAGACCGTCAAAATTACGATAGCCACTTTCCGGATCCCGGTTCGCCCGTATGTACCCTTCTTTATCCCAATACCTGATGGCTGTTCGGGATACGTTCATTCTTTCTGCGGCTTTCCCTAAGGGCCAGAGACATGATTTTTTCTCCGAGTATTCAATTAGTTCAACGGCTTTCATCACGAACTTCTTTTCCTCTTCGTTAAGCTGTATCATTCTCTAATGCTGTCCCCAAAGCTTAGTTACCCCATTAATATCTCACGAATATCCTCTTCTGTTAAGGCAACTGACCGTTGCTCTTCTGAATCCACAATCTCCGCAATAAGATCTCTCTTTTTCTCCTGTAGCTCATTCATCTTTTCTTCAATCGTCCCACGAGCCACTAGTTTTATAACCTTCACTCTTTTGTTCTGTCCCATTCTGTGTGCTCGGTCTGCCGCTTGTTCCTCGACCGCTGGATTCCACCAAAGATCATATAAGATAACGGTGTCCGCCCCTGTCAGGTTCAGTCCAGTTCCCCCTGCTTTTAAGGAAATCAAGAACAGCTCTCTCTCCCCATCATTGAATCGCTGGCAAAGGTCTAATCGTTCCTCTGATGGCGTCTGCCCATCCAGATAGAAATAAGTACGCCCTCTTAATGTGAGCTCTCTGCCAATTAGTTCAAGCATTTTCGTGAATTGGGAGAAGATCAGCACTCTTCTTCCCACATGTCTTGATTCTTCAATTATTTGCATGAGCTGCTCAAATTTCGCTGAGCTTCCCTTATATCCATCTACAAACAAAGCCGGATGACAACAAATTTGGCGCAGCCTCGTTATTCCTGCTAATATTTTTATCCGATTTTTTCGCAGAGTATCCTTATCGAGGTGCTTGACTGTTTCGTGCCTGAGCTTTGCTAAATAAGCCAGATAGAGCTTCTTTTGTTCAGGGAGCAGTTCGGCTGATACAAGTGACTCCTCTTTCTTAGGTAACTCGGAAAGCACATCCTCTTTCATTCTACGTAGTAAAAACGGGCGAACTCTTGTAGCAATTTGTTTCCTCGTTAGCTCGCTGTATTCCTTTAATCCTTGGAATAGCTGAGGAAAGACGACATGATAAATCGACCAAAGTTCTTCAAGTGAATTTTCCACCGGTGTTCCTGTCAGCCCAAACCGATGTTCAGCCTTAATCCTTTTAACGGCTCGAGCGGTTTGGGTTACTGGGTTTTTAAACGCCTGAGCTTCGTCAAAGAAAACCGTATGAAACATTTGCTTTTCATACCATTTGATATCCCGTCGGAGTAACGGATAGGACGTAATGATGATATCTTCTTTCCTATCCTTTAGAAGCCGTTCTCTTTCTTCTTTCTTTCCATCGATCACAACCGCTTGTAGTTCTGGTGCAAATCTCATGATTTCATGTAACCAGTTATACGTTAAGGAGGATGGACAAATAATTAGCACGGGGTGGCCGCTTTCACGAATACCCGGAAGCTCTGAAACGATGAAGGTAATGCTTTGCACCGTTTTTCCCAGCCCCATGTCATCGGCTAGAACACCTCCAAAACCATAGCTTGCGAGTGTCTTCATCCAATGATACCCGCGTTTTTGATAGTCTCGTATTACAGAATCTAAGTCTTTAGGTACCTCATATTCTACGTTTCCAGGATTCTGCAGCTGATCAATAAATTGACGAAATGATTCCCCTGCCTTAAAAACATCGCTGTCCTCAATGGAATCAAGAAATTTGAGTCCTTGTGCGATAGGCATATTCAAATTAGCTTGCCAGTCTTGATCTTGAGGCAAAGCGGCATTCAAGAAACGCTGAATTTCTTCCATTTCTCTTGTCTCAAGCGACAGGAGAGATCCATTTTGAAGACGGTAATATTTACGCTTCTCATCTAATGCAGCTAAAATCTCCTTAATCTCATTGTCTGCCACCCCGTCCATCTCGAATGTAAATGCCAGCCAATTGGTTCTTTCTTTTTGATTGACCTTCACTTTTATTTTCGGAAAAGAATTCTTTTTAAAGATGCGGTTTCGCACAGCCGTTGTCGCATAGATTTGGACTTGTTGTTTAAGCTTCGGAACGACATGGTATAAAAATTCATACTCAAGCAATTCATTTTGCATGAAATAACCGCCATCTGTTTTTGAAAACCCGCTTTGCTCTATTAATTGCAGGATTTCCTCTTCTTTTTCCAAATCTCTGATCACCATCGGTCCTTTGGCAATGTCTCGACTTTCTAATGGTTGAATCATGATATTTTCATAATGAAATTCTAGTCCTGCAAGAAGTCGGTTTCTCAAACGATCCAAGTAGAGCTTGGCAACAAGTGGGGCTTTCAACATCTCCTGAGACAACGCTTTTGAAAGGTGGACCTCACCAATTTTTTTCAGGCCAGGCACGATTTCAGTAAGAAAAAATTCAATTTGTCCCTGTGGAATCGGAACATTATTGTTACTTGGGGACGCTAGCATCTGCTTTAATTCAAATAATCGATCGCAATCTTTTTCCTCTAGCTGAAACACTTTCCCCTCACACAACACCAAACGATAAAGTGGTAAAACACTCATTCGTTCAAAACCTTTGATCGCCAATTGATAATCGGGTCCCGCGGTTTCTTCAAGGGTAAACTGGATAGGAGGTGCTCCTTCCACCAGTTTTAATCGTTCAAATGCATGCCCATCATGCATAAGCGAAATGAATGGGGCTTTTGAGAATAAAGGGATAAGGTCCTCCCAAGAGGATGGTGGAATCAGTAATGTCTGATTCGTATCGGTAACCTCAGGCATTGCTTCGAGAAAGGCTTTTTCATCATGAATGATCCGAATAAGCTGTTGAATAACGGCATCTGTTTCCTCGGAAAAACAGTGAATGCTTGGGTCATAGGTAGCTACACTAGATTTTCCTTGTTTCACATTTACTAGAAACTCTCGTATGTATCGTACTTTTGTCTTCCCGATCTCAACTTCTATTCCTAGTAAGGGCTGATTCTTTCCGAGCAAAATAGGTTTAATGGTAAACCTGACAGTCAGAACTTCTCTTTTTTCAAAATAACGTTGCTGTCCACTTGTTTGTGTTGGTTTTTCTTGAAAAAGAGAGATGAAGTCTTTTGTTAACTCACCATAGGCAGCTGGATCAGCTTGTACACTTAAAGGGGATGTTCCTTGACGTTGCAGATCATAAATCGAAAGTAAAACAGCCGCGATATGCTGGCAGTTTTTTTGGAAATTGGCTAATGTAGGACAACTACACGTCATCTGAGTGTCCCCAGCTTCTCCTTTTTCAATGGTGACATGAAAGTCTTCCTTCCCTCTAACGGTCGCTTCACAGAAATTAGGGCTATACTCTTGAAATGTCACTTTATTGGAGCGATAAAAAGAGTCCCCTTTTTTATAGGAGACCATACCGCATAATTCTTTAATCATCTTGTGAGTTAGTGTAATCTCCATGACTTCCGCTCTCTTCTTTGATTTGGTCTTAAATAAACCCTATCACAATTTTGATAAGCAAAAAAGGTTTAAGCTTATGGCACCACGATATTATGAATAATTATCTCTATGAGCATTAGTAACCTTACTTAAGTAGTTAATGCCTTGAATTAGAATTTTGTTCCGAATAACCTTTTTCCTCCTGTAAAAACTAACATAATACTAGTTCAACTGATTTAAAGCATAACTAGGAGGGGCACAAATGGTTTCATTAAACGATATTGTAACAGCTCACGAAAAGATGGCGGGAATCGTACATAAAACTCCATTAGAATACTCACTTACCTTTAGTAAATATTCGGATAACGATATTTATTTAAAGCTTGAGAATTTGCAAAAGACAGGTTCCTTTAAAGTACGCGGCTCCTACAATAAAATGATTTCATTGAGAAAAGAAGAATTAATAAATGGGGTCGTTGCTGCTTCTGCAGGAAATCATGCACAGGGTGTTGCTTACGCCAGTACGATGCTAGGCATCCCTTCTACCATTATCATGCCAGCAGGGGCTCCATTAAGTAAAGTACAAGCAACAAAAGAATATGGTGCAAACGTTGAATTAAAAGGAGCTGTATTTGATGAAGCCCTTGCCTATGCTCTAGAACTAAGAAATCAAACAGGCGCTGCTTTTGTTCATGCCTTTGATGATGAAGCCATCATCGCTGGTCAAGGAACGGTTGGACTGGAAATTATGGAACAGATTTCTGAAGTCGACGCCATTGTCTGCCCAGTCGGAGGTGGCGGGTTACTTGCTGGACTCGCAACAGCAGTGAAAGAAAAAAATCCATCTATACAAGTCTACGGAGTGGAAGCAGTGGCTTGTCCGAGTATGGCGAAGTCGCTTTTGGAAATGGAACCAATTACAGTCGATGCTAGTCCAACGATGGCAGATGGGATTGCGGTTAAAAGGCCAGGACAACACACCTTTCCGTTAGTCCAACGATACGTGGATGACATGCTCACTGTTGATGAAACAGAAATTGCTCGAACGATGCTCATGCTACTTGAGAGGAACAAACTACTCGTGGAAGGATCAGGCGCAGTTTCACTAGCTGCCCTGTTAAATCAAAAGCTTCCTATCAAAAACAAGAAAGTTGTACCCGTTATTAGTGGAGGAAACGTGGATGTAAGTTTTATATCTAGAATTATTGAAAGAGGTATGGTAGAGGCCGGACGATTTATGCGTTTCAATACCATTCTCAAAGATAAGCCTGGAAACCTTGAAAAGGTGTTACAGGTTGTGACAGAACACCAAGGAAATATATTAGATATCTCCTTTAGCCATATGGGGGATAAAATTTATCCGAGCTATGCCCAATTATCCATTTCTGTTGAAACAAGAGATCGGCACCATATTGAAGAAATATTTAACGCATTGCAGAAAAAAGGGTTCACAGCGGAAATGATCTAAATTTGAAAAAAGATCGAGACCGCCGGTGCTTGCATGTACTGGCGGTCTGATCTCGTATAAAGGTGAATCTCTAGTGTTAGTAAAAGAATCCTCCATATAAAATTGTCAGCAAGGTCTATGGTTACAAAACATTAATCACTACCAGTGATCAAAAGATCATCTTTTAATAGCGCTAATATGCTCTCTGCCGATACGGAGTCTCCTTCTTTTATACAAAGAGAGGTAATCGTGCCACTTGCACCTACGGAAATCTCTTCCACATTTCCTTCAAACGTTTTAATAAAAATTAACTTTTCCCACTCGTAGACGTATGAGTCCTCTTTAATTAAAACTTTTTCAATGATCCCTTTACAAGGACTTGTTATCGTATGAGTTTCTTGAATCATTATAAACACCTTCCAATTTTAATTATATTAATTTCCAACTTCTATAGCGTGATTTCTCTTCCATTCTCTATAAACCGACCATATACGCTGCATTTTTAACAGTAATTTTAAGCGGTATGCAGCAGGTACAACAATTTCACAGTTAGACTTAACGTAATCAATTCATTGAAGTATGTTCCTCCTTAAAGTTCAGTAGTCCAGTACTTCCTTGGATAATTGATTATTCATTTCCCTTCTATGTGTGTACGGTTATCATACACATTTAGCAGGTACAATTTAGTCTATTGTTTAAGTTACGGAAAGAAACAAAATACTACAAGTACATAATAATTATAATTTTTCATTTTTAATTATTTGAATAGCCGATATCCTTCGGAAACAGGATATCGGCTTTTTTGATGTGAAAAATGCTTATGTACAAAATCTTAGCTATGCACATCTTCTAAACCCACCCTCTAAAACGAGAGGCTTCTGCCATTCGCCGAACCCCCACCATATAAGCGGCTAGACGCATGTCAACTTGATGTCTTTGTGATATTTGAAATATATTTTCAAATGATTGCTTCATAATCGTGCGTAATTTTTTATCAATCTCTTCTTCATCCCAATAATACCCTTGATTATTTTGAACCCATTCAAAATAGGAAACCGTGACACCACCTGAGCTGGCTAATACATCTGGTACTAGAAATTTGCCACGTTCTGTTAATATTTTAGTAGCTTCTAATGTTGTTGGTCCGTTTGCAGCTTCTACAATAATCTCCGCCTTAATCTCATGAGCATTGTCCACCGTAATTTGATTGGATATCGCAGCCGGTACAAGAATATCACAATCAGACTTCAACAGCTCTTCATTGCTTATCGTTTGCTTAAATAGATTGGTCACCGTGCCAAAGCTATCCCTCTTACTTAACAAATAATCAATATCAAGGCCATCCGGATTATAAAGAGCTCCGTAAGCATCGGATATTCCGACTACCTTCGCTCCAACTTCATGCATGAAAGAAGCTAGGAAACTCCCTGCATTTCCAAATCCTTGTATAATCACACGTGCGCCTTGTAATTTAAGACCCTTTTTCTTTACAGCCTCTTCTATACAAATGGTTACACCCCTTGCTGTAGCACTTTCTCTTCCATGTGAACCACCAAGTACAAGTGGCTTTCCTGTAATAAAACCTGGTGAATCAAATTCTCGAATACGGCTATATTCATCCATCATCCAAGCCATTATTTGTGAATTTGTAAATACATCCGGTGCCGGAATGTCTTTTGTTGGGCCTACAATTTGACTAATGGCTCGTACATATCCCCGACTTAACCTTTCTAATTCTCTAAAAGACATGCTTCGCGGATCACATACAATCCCACCCTTCCCCCCACCATACGGAAGATCAACAATTCCACATTTTAAACTCATCCAGATCGATAACGCTTTCACCTCTTCTTCACTTACTTCAGGATGAAATCGTATTCCTCCTTTTGTTGGTCCTATAGCATCATTATGTTGTGCACGATAACCAGTAAATATCTTTACTTCTCCGTTATCCATACGAACGGGAATACGTACTGTAAGCATTCTGATTGGTTCTTTTAAAAGCTCGAACATTTCATCTTTATAGCCTAATTTATGCAACGCTTCTTGTATGACCCTTTGTGTAGAATGGAACAGACTTAATACATTCTTTTTTTCTTCCTTTTTGATTTCCTTTGTAGTGATCATCTTCTATACCACCCTTATTCTTTTTTTTATATTCATATAGGTTCTTACATGTCTGATCCAATTGTTAAAAAATACTAAAATCCCATTCATTTGCAAGATTTTTCAAAAGCTCAACTCCTGCTATGCTATTTCCAAACTCATCGATCGCTGGTCCATAAATGCCTATGCCACACCCCTTTTGAAAAGGGATCTTTTGCTCATATCTTGCTGGAATTGAAGCGATAATCCCCCCTGACACTCCACTTTTTGCTGGGACCCCAACAAAAGCTGCAAATTTCCCTGAGGCATTATACATCCCACAAGTCATCATTAAACCTTTTATCAACTTTGCTACCTCCTTAGGAAAGACTTGCTTTTTTTGAATCGGGTCGTATCCATTTTGAGATAAAATTAAACCCATTCGAGCAATATCTTTGGCATTAACTTCGATGGAACATTGTTTTAAATAAACTTCTAACGCATCTTCGACCTCCGATTCTAAGAAACCGCTTTCTTTTAAATAGTAAGCTAATGCCCTATTTCGATTGGCCGTTTTCCATTCTGACTGAAAGACTCTTTCGTTAAAAGTTGGTCGTCTCCCAATCATTTTTTCAAGCAATTCATATACCGAATTTAACTTTTGCTTAGGTGATTCCCCATTAAGGAGAGAAGTTATTGTAATAGCACCTGCATTAATCATTGGGTTAAATGGTCTCCCCGGTTTATTCATTTCCAACCGGACAATCGAATTAAATGCATCCCCTGTTGGTTCAACATCAACACGTTCTAGCACATAAGAAATTCCACGGTCTAAACATGCAGCAATAAAACTAATGACTTTTGAGATACTTTGTAGAGTAAAAGGAACATCCCATTCGCCTGATTTGATCTCCACACCTTCTGGGGTAATGATGCAAACCCCTAAATCCAAGAGATTTGACTCCCCTAAAGCAGGAATGTACTCTGCACAACGACCTTTCCTACCAAGTGGACGGCATTGTTTTACCCAGCGATCGAGATTTTCTCCCTCAATGAAATTCATACTTATCCTTTTTCCCTGTAATGATTGCATTCGCCTTCCCTCCGTTGTAACCGCTTCCATTATTAAGCTGTCAACTTTCATATTTAGATTAAAATCTAAACTACGAAAAAGAACAAAACACTACAAATCGATTAAAAAAGTTTTTTTCTTCCTTCACTCGAATGAGTTGAAGTAGACGTCTCAATAGGTTACTTTTTCGAGGGCACTAAAAAAGGTAAAAACCGACCTTTTTCAGTGCTTAAATTAAGTAGCAATGGCGCCGCACGTTGCGCGCCTTCTATGAGAAAACCACTCATAGAAGGCTTTTTAAAATATTGCAGCGGCTCTGCACATTGCTTCGAGGGCACTGAAAAAGGTAAAAACCGACCTTTTTCAGTGCCCTCTACTTTTTGCTCTATTGAGACACCTACAGGCCAAAGTGGTTTTAAAGACGAAGGACCATACATGTTCATCAAAGGTCCTTTTTTAGCTCTCTCTTTACCCTAGTAAAAGCAATAAAATCTCTTAATTCCTCAACAGTTAATGGAGAATGATCAAGTATTAGTACATGTTCCTCTGATGCCAATAGTTCTGTAAGTTCAAATTTCGGAAGTTTTTCTACTTCGCGGTCCAAAATATAATCAACCGTTGTTTCGTACAAATCAGCAATGTCTGCTAACGCTTGGATAGAAGGCATTCTATAGCCAGATTCATAGCCCGCATACGTACTTTTTGCAATACCAAGTCGGTCAGCCGTTTCCTGCATGGACCAATTTCTCTTCTTTCTAAGTTCTGATAATCGCTTTAGCAACTGGATCCCTGCTTCCGTATTTTTTATAGTTTGATAGTAGAGGAAAAGTTATTTTTCTTCTATGACAAACTTTGAACACGCTCTTATCGTCATAAATTATAGCATGAGAAAATAACTCATCAAGAAAAACGTTCTCGAAACGAGAACAACATATTGATTTTAGTTCGCTCATATTATAATATAATAAACATTAAGGTCGCGATACGCAAACACTATTACGATATTGGAATCTAAAGGTGGACACATATGAAAAAACTATTGTTACTTGCTACTGGTGGGACGATTGCATCAATTGAAGGTGAGGAGGGACTTGTTCCCGGCCTATCAGCAAAGGATCTACTAGATTATTTTAACGACACATCTTTATCTGTTGATGTAACCTATCAAATCCTCATGAACAGAGATAGTACAAATATGCAGCCAGAACATTGGGTTGAAATTGCAGAAGCTGTGCATCAAAACTATGACCAGTATGATGGATTTGTGATCACTCATGGAACCGATACGCTAAGCTTTACGTCCGCGGCATTGTCCTATATGCTGCAAGGATTGCAAAAGCCAGTTGTTGTGACAGGTTCTCAAGTTCCTATCAGCTTTAAACATACAGATGCCAAAAAGAATCTATCAGATTCACTTCTTTTTGCATGTGAAAACATAGGCGGGGTTTTTGTTGTATTTGATGGGCGTGTCATAATGGGAACAAGGGCTGTAAAAATGAGAACAAAAAGCTATGATGCTTTTGAAAGTATTAACTTACCCTATGTCGCTATGATAAAAGAAAATCGGATCACCTACTACTGGCAGCCTGAACGTAATGAACTGAAACTTACGTTAGATACAAGTTTATGTCCTGATGTATTTGTTTTGAAATTACACCCTGGAACAAAACCGGAGATTTTTGACTTTTTGAAGAAGTTGTATAAAGGGGTAATTATCGAAAGTTACGGAAATGGTGGAGTTCCATTTGAACAAAGAAATCTCTTACCTAAAATAAAAGCGTTAATTGATGAAGGCGTCGTCGTCCTCATTTCAACTCAATGTTTAGAAGAAGGAGGAGATTTATATCTTTATGAAGTAGGCAGAAAGGTTGCACAATATGATGTGATTTTATCTGGAGATATGAACAAAGAGGCCATTGTGGCCAAGCTAATGTGGGCACTGGGTAAAACGACTAATATAAAAGAAGTCAAACAAATCATAGAAACTCCACTGGCTCGGGATCTATCTACAACTTGGGATAGTGAGGATGAATAAGATCTATCGGTTTATTTGGAACTGTCGCGGATGATATCGAACGAAAAGGAGCTCAAATAACGGGGCGACGATGTTATTGTTTAAATAAAATCCCCCTAAAGTAGTTTAAATACCTTTTACATAAAGATATAGTTCCAAGTCTACTTTAAGGGGGTTCATTTCAACCTTTTTAATTATAACTCTATTTGAGCATGTCGCTGTAGACAAGCTCTCCCGTTTTCATCATTAGGCTTCTTTATGCTTCTTAAGCTTTTCTTCATCTTCCCAGCATTCCACATTTTTTAGGCCTTCAATGCTGCTAGCATAAAATACAGGATCTTTGCCCTCTTTTTTCTGTTTAACGTAATCTTTTAATACAGCAATCGCAATTTTCCCAATTAAAAGAAGAGCAATTAAGTTTGTGATCGCCATTAGCGCCATAAAGAGATCAGCTAGATTCCAAACCATGCTTAGACTTGATACGGACCCAAATAATACTACTGCTAAGACAGCTAGACGGAAGACAAGGAGCATCGTCTTATTTTCCTTAATAAATTCCAGATTGGATTCACCATAGTAGTAATTTCCAACAATCGAACTAAAACAAAATAACAAAATGGCAATAGCGACAAAAATTGTTGCCCACGAACCAACATGACTAGCTAAGGCACTCTGAGTAAGCTGAATGCCACCCATTCCTTCTCCTTGAACACCAGATAATAAAATAATAAACGCAGTTGCACTACAAATGAATAACGTGTCGACAAACACACCTAATGTCTGAACAAACCCTTGTTTTGCTGGATGACTCACATCGGCGGTTGCTGCTGCAACAGGTGCACTCCCCATTCCAGCTTCATTCGAAAATAATCCGCGCTTGACACCATTCATAATGGCTGCACCAATCCCACCAGCAACCGCTTCGTTGAAGCCGAATGCACTAGAGACGATAAGACCAATCATCCCAGGAATTTCGCCAATGTTTCCGATCACTACATATGTAGCTAAAATTAAATAACAAAGAGCCATAATCGGAACAACTACCTGAGTCACTTTAGCAATACGTTTCACGCCGCCAAAAATCACCAATCCAGTCAGTACAGTTAGAGCAATACCAAGGACAAGTCGATTTATGCCAAAGGCTTCCTCAAATGCAGATGTTATCGTATTTGCTTGAACCGAATTAAAAGCCAGTCCAAAACAGAAGGTGATTAATATCGCAAACAATACACCCATCCATCTAGCACCAAGAGCTTTTTCCATATAAAAGGCTGGGCCACCCTTGTACCCATTGGATCCTTTAACCTTATATACTTGTGCTAATGTACTTTCAATAAAGCTTAATGCTGCACCAAAAATAGCAACAACCCACATCCAAAAGACAGCACCTGGACCTCCTAAAGTAATCGCAATGGCCACCCCAGCAAGATTACCAGTCCCAATTCTTGATGCAGCACTAATACAAAAAGCTCCGAATGATGAAACTTGTTTCTTTCCGCTGTTAGTCGAAGGACTTTCTTTCATTAAACGAAACATTTCTCCAAGATTTCTAATTTGAACAAATTTCGTTCTGAACGTAAAATAAATACCTAACCCAACAAGTAAAACAATTAACACATAGGACCATAAAATTGTATTTCCCCAATCAATGATCGCTTCTACCATAAGAATCACCTCTTTAGTTTTTTATTTACCCGCGTTCAAATCTCACTTTTTAAATCATTGACACCTCCTAAACCTTGTAAGCGTTTGCATTTTGGTTGCTTACAAATATACATAAGTATAGAAAGAAATCTACAAAAAGAGACCGGATGCTACAAGAAAACACAAAAAAATATCGAGTCTGTTTCAAAAAAGTAGTTTTTTCACAGCAATAAGTGGATCCCCGAAAGCTCTAAAGCCAATGGGATACGCGTTGACGCGCGGCGTGCGGAGTCATTGGCCCTAATTTATCGCAAATATAGTTGAATAAAAATAACTTTTTATATAGAATTATGCTTAAATCTTCGATAGTCTTTTTGAACAAGCCCTAGGAGTGACACCTTTGAACCTTTATCCTTTACTTAAAAAAGAACGTACGATTATGATTTTCATGATCCTTTTTGTTCCACTAGCGGGCGAAATTAATTTTTACCCCATTAATGAAACATTCCGAGTTAGTTTAGGCCCACCCGTTCTTTTTCTATTTCTACTATTTTTAAGAAACATCGCTATCATTCCAGGCTTTTTAACTGCTACTGTAGTTGTCGTTTTTCGACTTCTACTCGATTGGCTGATGCTAGACAACTTTAACTGGGTAACATCGTTCGAATCTCATTATCCCACTTTTTTCTTTTATTTCACTTATACTTGTCTTTTTTATGTAATGAAAGTTAATCGTTACCACCATCGCCCCTTAATCATTGGCTTATTTGGGATCATTATTGAATTAATATCAGACTTTGTAGAGTTATTCGTGCAATATCTTGTATTTGGAATGACCATTACTTCTAATTCTTTGACGGAAATGGTTATCATAGCACTTTCTCATAGCTTTATGGTCTTAGGTGTTTTTAGTATGATGAAGTTATATGAGACTCAATCACGGGAGCGCGAAGTTCGAAAGCAAAATGAACATATGGTCATGCTCGTCTCCAATTTGTATGAGGAATCGATTCACTTGAAAAAATCACTTCAAAACTCCGAGGCAATTACTAGAAAGGCTTACGAGCTATATAGAGGATTAAATCAGGATCAACTTATTAACAGCAATGTCATCAAAAGAACTCGTCAACAACTTTTAGAAATCGCTGGTGAGGTACATGACATTAAAAAAGACAATCAAAGAATTTTTGCTGGATTATCTAAACTTATTACAAATGAAAGTTTCTCAGATTATGTCAATGTCAATGAGCTCATTCATATTATTGTTCGAGCCAATGAAAAGTATGCTCGCTTATTAGAAAAAGAAGTTAAATTTAGTTATACGATTGAGGGAGTGCACTCTCGTTACCATATCTATTCGATTTTATCGATTCTCAATAATGTAGTTGCAAACGCCGTAGAAGCTATTACTAATAAGGGAACCGTTAAAATAGAAGTGACCGCAAAGCAGAATTGGGTTGAGTTTAACATTGAAGACGATGGAGCCGGGATTACTGATAAGCATAAAAAATTAGTATTCAAACCTGGCTTCACTTCTAAATTTGACCTTATGGGTAATCCCTCAACAGGCATTGGATTAACCTTTGTAGAGGATATGGTCACAAAACTTAACGGCACCGTTACCTTCCAAAGTCGACCTGGGAATAAAGGAACTGTATTTACAATTAGCTTGCCAGTTGAAAATTTAGTAGAAAAGGAGTGTTCTAGATGAACTTCTATATTACCGATGATGATGAAATCGTTCGTTCTATGCTCGCTCAAATTATAGAGGATGAAGACCTAGGGCAAGTTGTAGGTGAATCTGAAAATGGTGCATTATTAGATGGAGAAACATTAAACATAAAAAAGGTCGATATTTTATTAATTGATTTACTAATGCCTCATCGTGACGGTCTTGAAACGATTCGAGCAATCAAACCTACGTTTAAGGGAAAAATCATTATGATTTCACAAATAGAATCAAAGGATCTAATTTGTGAAGCGTATTTACTTGGGATAGAGCACTATGTGAATAAACCGATTAATAAAATCGAAGTATTAGCTGTGCTTCAAAAAGTGATGGAGCATATCCGGTTAGAAAAATCGATTTATGACATTCAAAAGTCGTTAAATACCGTCCTTCACATTGAACCTAAGTGGAAACCGTCTGCTTATAAAGAGGATAATATTAAGACTTATGGCCAATTTCTTTTATCTGAATTAGGGATCTCTGGCGAAAGCGGCTCTAGAGATTTACTAGATATATTGGTTTATTTATTTAATTATGAGAAGAAGTATACATTTGATCACGAAATGCCCTCTCTTACTACTATTTATGAGCATGTAGCTACAAAAAAGCTAGGAGCAACTGCGGATGATGAAGATCTAAGAAGAGAGATAAAAGCTTCTAAACAGCGGGTCCGAAGAACGATTTATCATTCCTTAAATCACTTAGCATCTCTTGGACTTACTGACTTTTCAAATGCACTTTTTGAAAAGTATGCCTCCCACTTTTTTGATTTTACAGTTGTTCGAAAAAGGATGTTAGAATTAAAAAACGAATCTGGATCACCGGTAACTTCTACTCGAGTTAATACAAAAAAATTTATTCAAACGTTATATTTTGAAGCCAAACAGATGATGTCCGAGTAATCAATTTCAGCGATTATAAATATGATAGAGTTTGTTTAGTACTAAGAACCAAGTTTAAAAAGAATTTAAATGTAATAAATTATAAAGAACAGAGTCATTTACCGAGATTCTGTTTTTTGTTTAATAGCCCCATTTTATTTCAAATATCGTGACTTTATTTCTTTCCTAAAAAAAATCCTGCCCCTAGCAAATTACCACCGGGAGCAGGAACATAAACTATTATTTTAAGAGCGGAAACTTCCACTAATTGGTCTCTAATGATGACCTAGCCCTACCCAAGCTAAACCAATCAAGAGATAGCCTCTCCAATTCACTGCATCAAATTAGGCAAGAACGTAATAATCTGCGGAAAAACGATAAATAAAATAGTTAGAATGACCATCTATATCTATATCTACATCGGAACAACACTAACAAATATTCTTTCAAGAGGAATCGATTTATCTATTCGATATAACATAAAAGAGGCATAATACTTTGCACATATGAACTTGCGACATTATAGGTTGTCATACCCACTGGAACCAATCAGAATAATCTGATTGGCTCCATTTTCATTATTGATTTCCTTTTTTCGCCCATTCAGCTACTGTAACTGTACGTTTCGCTTGATGTTTCACAGCCGCTTCCACATCTTCAATCATTTTTCCGTCTTGCCCGACTGTTACACTTACACCATATGGGTTTCCACCTGATGTAAATTGAACTGGATCCGTGTAACCAGGTGATGCAATAATCGCCCCCCAATGATGCATTGTAGTGTAAAGATTTAAGATTGTTGCTTCTTGACCGCCGTGAGAATTTTGAGCTGAAGTCATAGCACTTACTACTTTATTTACAAGCTTCCCGTTAAACCATATCCACCAGTTGTATCTAGGAATTGCTTCATTTGTGCTGGCATGTTTCCAAAACGTGTTGGTACACTGAAAATAATCGAATCTGCCCATTCAAGGTCGTCTAAAGTAACCTCAGGAACATCTTTCGTTGCTTCAACATGTGCTTTCCAACCTTCATTTTCATCGATTGAATATCATGTAACTGTGACATGAAACGAGAACCGACTTCTTCTGCATGTTCAGATAAACCATTTTCTTTCACATATTTAATCGTTGCTGTTCCGGCTGCAAAGGCCATCTGATTGCCACGGAACGTCCCAGCATGTGCACCAGGGTTCCACTTATCTAAATCTTCATGATAGACCACAACAGCTAAAGGAAGCGAACCGCCAATTGCTTTTGAGAGAACGACTACATCTGGTGTTATTCCTGAATGTTCGAAGGCAAATAACTTTCCTGTCCTTCCTAAGCCGGTTTGAATTTCATCGATAATAAGAGGGATCCCTTTTTCTTTTGTCATTCTTCTTATTTCCCGTACCCACCTATCTGGTGCCGGAATCGCTCCGCCTTCGCCCTGAACAATTTCCATAATCATTCCTGCTGGAGGAACAATGCCACCCTCAGGATCATGTAAAAGCTGTTCAATATAGGCTTGACCTATTTCTACCCCTTCTTTTCCCCCGATGCCAAACGGGCAGCGATAATCATATGGAAACGGCAAGAAATGTACATCCGGCATTAGACCAGGGATCTGTTTCTTCGGTCCCAAATTCCCCATCAAGCTAAGAGAGCCGTGGGTCATTCCGTGATAACCACCTTGAAAAGCCAACATGCTTCTATTACCCGTTGCCGTTTTCACTAACTTCAAGGCTGCTTCTACAGCATCTGAGCCAGACGGACCACAAAATTGGATTCGAGCTTTTTTAGCAAACTCTTCAGGAAAACTTGAAAACAATTCTTCCACAAACTCTTCTTTTACCGGTGTTGTTAAATCTAATGTATGTAATGGCAGCTTATCATCCAACACTCTCTTAATCGCTTCTATGACAACAGGATGATTGTGTCCTAACGCTAATGTTCCAGCACCACCTAAGCAGTCGATATACACTTTCCCCTCCACATCTATTACATAAATCCCATTTGCTTCACGAATGGCAATTGGAATACGACGTGGATAAGAACGAGCATTTGACTCACGATTAGCTTGGGAATCAAGATATTGTTCATTTTTTAAGTTGCCCTGCATTTGTTTCCCCACTTTCTTGTTTAAAATCTTATCTTAAATAGCAATTAAATATCGATAATGATTATCAATATCACCCAATCGCCACTGTATGCATCTTATTAAAAGTGATAATCATTGTCAATTATAAATCTGGAATTTAGTCTTTTCGTCCTGATTGATATTCTATTGCCCTTACACACTATAAAAAAGCTATGTTTTTATTGAAATTCATAGCCATTTCGAAGCAGATCACTCTATTTCTCAAAAGGAATTATAGGTAGATGGGGTTGTAGTTTTGTTACTATTAAGTAGTTCTTATAGAGCAAAGCTGAAAAAGTTCCTGAACCTTATAGCAATAAATGAGACCAGTGAAAAAAGCTAATATTAAAAAGTTATCTTGAATAATTTTTAATATTATTGCATATAGAAGGATTGAGTTAAAAACCTTGTCAACAATGCTAGAAATATTCCTCAAAATAAGCTGGAAAGTTTAAAATAAAAAAAGAAAGAGATTAAGAAGTTAAATTACTTATTGTAGTACCAAAAAGGTACAGATTAGAGAAGATTGGAGGAAAAGCATGTTTGAGAAAGCAATCGTTATTGGTGGAAGTATTGCTGGAAAACTAGTTGCTAAAGCCTTGTCCCCTTCCTTTCAACAAGTGGTTATCTTGGAAGCAGGTCAAGAATGGAAAGAGAAAACACCTAGAAAAAGGGTCCCACAAAGCTATCATCCTCATGTCTTATTAAAAGGAGGAGAAGAAGCAATTGAGAAATTATTCCCACAGTTTATCGCGCAATTAATAGAAGATGGAAGTATTGTAAATAATTTTACTGGAGATTTGAAATGGCACCATTTTGGCTTCTGGAGACAACAATTTTCAGGAGAATTAATAATGGTTCAACAAAGTCGACCTATGCTTGAGTGGCATTTACAAAAACGTATTGAACAAGTTCTCAATATTTCTACTAGATACGAAACAGTGGCAGAACAACTGCTAATAGACCGTCTGCACAATAAATTATCTGGAGTACGAGTAAGATCCCTTAAAACGAGAACAGAAGAAGATCTTTATGCAGATCTGGTTGTTGATGCCAGTGGATTTGGTTCAAAGAGTATAGACTGGTTGAAAACATATGATATAGAGGTTAAAGAGGAAAAGGTGTGGATTCAACTATTCTATGCTTCTAGATTATATCATCTAAAAAACCAAGAACAGCCAGACTGGTGTAACATCCTTATTTCTCCAAGTTACCCTGACAATCCTTATGGGGCATATATCCAAACAATTGAAGAGAATCGTTTCTCTGTGACTTTTAGTGGTTACGTCAATGAAAGCCCGCCGCAAACGAATGAAGAATTTATCTCTTATGCAAAAAGATTGCCCGTCCCTGATGTGCTTCATTTTCTTGAACAAGCAGAGCCTGTTACAGATATTAAAATACATAAGATTCCCTATCAAGTACGCCGGCGCTTCGACCTAGTAAGACATATCCCAGAAGGTTTTTTGGTAATTGGAGACGCTCATTGCCGCTTTGATCCTGTTTTCGGGCAAGGAATTTCTGTCGCTGCGATGGAAGCTTTAGAGTTACAAAGATGTCTTCAACAAGTTACGCACCTCGACAAAGGCTTTACTCAAACATGTCAAAAAAGAATTTCAAAGTTGATTGCAACCCCTTGGAACATGGCGATCACAGAAGCGTTTCGCCATCCTAATATTCAAGGGGATAGGACTTTTGGACAGCCGATTAAACAGTGGTACAGTAAAAGAGTATATCAACTTTCAGCTTTTGACCCGGAAATTTATATTCGATTGGTTAGAGTGATGAATTTAATCCGTCCCCCTTTTCACCTATTCCACCCCAAAATATTGTTCAAAATGTACACCAGTCGGCAGAAATAGATTGTTTTAAAGGAACAATTTGTTAAAATTTAAGCATATTCTAAAAGATCAAACCTGTTTTTGAACAATCTCCCTTCAAAAAGGGTCTCCTTTGTATAAATCGAACTGCTTAGTAAGAATTACAATATTAAAAAGCCCAATTTCTCACTATTAAAAATTGAGAAGTTGGGCTTTTTGGTTTTTCCTCCTATTCCACTTCATTATTTTCTTGAAGTATTTTTATCAATTCTTCAAAATTATCGTTAAATTTGTTAATTCATATTCATAAGTTCCATTGTGCATGTTGTTTCTAGATGTTTCTCTTATAGCATTCGAAATGGTAAATGCAAAAAATAATATACAAAAACTTAAAATAACTAATGCCCCTGTAAGTGATAATTTAGGTTTTTTCTCCCCAAAAATGACTTCCCCCTTTGAAATAAATAAACTTCACCAATATTTGTTACTCTCAGTAACAACTCAAACTAACAATTTGTTTCCACTTTTATTCAATAAACCTGTTTCGTTCGTTGCACCGAGAAGAAAAAGAGCAATCCCTGCTTATTCAAGGATTGCTACTCGTTTGTTATTAAACAATTTTTACAAATCAAATATGAATCTTGTCTTAGCTTTCACTACCAAAAAGTAGACGATGCGACATGACATCTACAGCCACATCAGCCATTCCTACTTTTCTAATTAATCCAACACAATTACTACTAATCATAAAATTAATCAATCTTTATTGGAACCCGCTTTGTTAACGCACGAAGCAACCAAAGACCTATCACTAGCAGTACGACAGTCATTACCATCGCCAATGGAAGTGACAATTCAGGGATAGAAAACCGAATAAATCCAAACAGTTGCAACGAACGTTCCCCTTCCCAACTTATATCCGTCATCCCCACATATATAATCGCAGAAATAATCGTAATCGCTCCACCAAACCCTCCGTACCGATAAAACCCGATACTAATGAGCCAGCCGGCCACATAATACGCAACCACCGACAAGCTATACACCACAAACGGTACTAGCCAAGCCGATTCCACACCGAATACATTACCATGGCCCGTATTCGGCACGTAGGCCGTGAATATTCCCACAAGATGGAGGACGCCCTGTAAAGCACTAGCTAACGCCATAATACAAACCGCTACCCCAACAGCGGCAACAGCCGACCCGATGAAATAATCCTTCCTCGTAATCCCGTTCCCAACAAAATAGCCTAGAAACGCAAAGCACGACAGAATTCCAATCACCAACATGAATATTTTCGTCGGCTGAAAAATAAACGCAAGGAAATGCAAATGTAACGAATCCACATCCGTCACGAACCTAGGAACAACAAGATAGACTACAAAGACAATCCCGACGAACCAAATAGCCCATTTCATTTGCGTAAAAAACAAATCACTAGACACCTTCGCCGCCGTAGAGCCCTCCTTAAAAATACCCGCTTCTCGACCAGAGCCCCGATTCACACCACTTACACTACTCATACCTTCTCCTCCTCCCCTGTTAAATAAATAAACAACTCCTGAAGGGAAACTGGCCCAACATCTAACCCAAGTCTCACCGCTTCCAACTGCTTCTCTTCGCTCAACTCCCCGTAAACCATCACCGATTTCATATCTCCAAGCTGCTGCGTCTTCAACCGCTTCAACCCGGTTCCCATACTAGCCACAAACGAATTCACCGCCGCAGACGCCCCCGTAACCGACGCCCCACGACCAACAAATGCATCATACTCTTCATCAACTAGCAACTGACCATCGTGAAGCAGCAGCACATGATCAAACAAATACTCCATCTCCGACACCAAATGGGTTGAAAGAATCATCGTCCGAGGATGTCGTGCCTGCTCCTCGATCACTTCCTGGTAAAACAACTCCCGCGTCGGCGCATCCATTGCCAAATACACCTCATCCAAAATCGTCACCGGTGTCCGACTTGCCAACCCTAAAATCGCATTCAGGGCCGACTGCTTCCCACTCGAAAGCTTCGAGATCGACTTATCCAACGGCACCTTAAAACGACTCGCCAGCTCCTCCGCATAAGCCCGATCAAAGAAAGGACGATACCGCTGTGCAAACTCAAAGTACCCCATCACCGCTTCATCCTCATCACTATAATCCGTCTCATAGACAAAGCCGATATGCGGCATCACCTTCCTATTTTCAAACGGATCCTCTCCACCGATCAGAAGCTCCCCAGACGACCGCTCTCGATAGGATGCCAAGAGCGACAACAAACTCGTTTTCCCTGCCCCGTTTCGTCCGAGCAATCCGTACGTGTTCCCATGCTCAAGCGTAAACGAAATCTCCTTCAACACCTCATTGTCCTTCAACTTCAACCCTACATTTTTCGCCACAACATCGCATCTCATGATGACCGCTCCCCCTTCAACCGCTTGATGATGTCCGTGATTTCCCGCTCCGTCAAGCCCAGCTTCTCCGCCTCCTGAATCATCGGTAACACAAACTCATCCTCAAACACATGCTTCCGACTCTCCACCAGCTTCTCTCTCGCACCCTCCGCAACGAACATACCAACACCCCGCTTCTTATAAATAATCTCCTCATCCACCAACAAATTAATCCCCTTTGAAACCGTAATATGATTCACCTTATAGAACTGAACCATCTGTGTCGTCGAAGGAATTTGATCATGCTCCTTTAACTGACTCTTCACAATCTGATCCTCAATCCGCTCCTTTATCTGCATGAAGATCGGTTTCTTGTCATGAAACGAAAGACCCACAGCCATCACCACCTCTATACATATATAGTTATATATATGAGTATATAACCTTTCCGAGAATTGTCAAGGTGATGAGATAAAAAGGGTAAATCACTATTGAGGAAAAAGAAAGACAACAACGTTGAAGAGGGTATATAGTTGTAGATATTACTACTTTCGAAACAAGATTCTTTCTCTTCCTCTAAACTTATCCCGCACAGGTCTCCAAGAGCAAGTTGTCTTGTGTATCAATTCGTAGTGGCATCCGTTTTAATAACTATATTACTGTTTAAATTCTAAGCAAAACATTGATCTAATTAGGAGGAGACAATATCAGTTTCTACTGCATTTTTTGCTGAATGGGGAAAAAAATGAAAAAGAGATACCAAAGTAAGCGAAAGCACCTGCTTACAAAAGTATCTCTTTTGTTTTTTTTAGACAAAAACTGCTGCCAGAAGGTGATGACAGTCACAAGAAGTTGGGGATATATGTGCCTGGAAGCACAGGGACTGTTCTTGTATTTCTTTCATTTATTGAAAAGAGAACCGTTCGAGATCAGTGAAAAAGTCAAAAGTTATAACTCTAACTACTATATATGGAAAACGAAACTCCGAACAGATACTACTTGTCGTAGTTGGGTTCCCTCTTTTTAATAGAACTTGCACTTTTTCACCAGTCTCGAACCGGTCCCTTGCTTCAATTTAAAGTAACATATCGATAATTAATCCGGTCCTCGCTTAAATTCTAAGATGCTGGTTTATATTATTGTAAATTAATTACTAGAATAATAGATATCATTCTTTATTGTAGATTCACGTTATTTTTTTTTAGGAATCTGACTTTAGAAATAAATGTATTCAAAGTTCTCGAGTAATTATCTCTACTTCATAATTAGGTATGATGCTAAATAAATTTGATCCAGATCTAACTTTATTACTCTTAAAAAGTTAAGTTACGGCGACAATAGCTTATAATCCCAACCGTTGTAAAGATTATTGCTATTACAACTAATCCTAGTGCAGGAATCCAATCAACATTTCCTGATTCACCAACAATCGTATAAGAAAATGGAGAAATATTTTGAACTACCTCTGGTAAACCAAGCATTGTACCAAACATAGGACCTGAAATTAAACTAAATATAACCGCAGCAAGGGATACTGCAATTGCACCTTTTGGTAGAATCCCTATCATAAGAATTGTAAAAGCTCCAATGGTGAGTATTGCAGAAGCTTGATAAAAGGTGACTTCCATCATCGTTATAAACATAGCATCACCAGTAGACACTTTAGCTGTCATGCCAGCACCTAATGCTAAAAAGAATAAAATGGCCCCTAACCCTAAACCGACACAAATAATCTGACTCATCAATAAATGAACTCTACTCACTGCCGTAGCGAGGATTCCTTCCATATAGCCGTCTACTTCATCATGACGTAACCTTAACAGTGCCAAGACAAAATACACCGACACAAATGTAGCTAGAAATGCTACAAATGACGCCATGATAGAACTAACTAAATTCGGATTACCACCAAACATTTCTAACAGTTGGTTATTGTTTAAGCCAGATACCATATCCTCTATTTCATTACCAATTCCCCCAATTACCATTCCGAAGATAAACATTGCTACAACCCAACTAAGAATTAACCTACGTTGAATCCTCCACATCAATCCAATTGGACTTAACAGCATTTTAGAAGCAAAGGGAGGTCCCTTTTTAGCAGGAAAAAATCCCATTCCTACATCCCTTTTTGTACTGACATAGAATGCAATAAAGACAGTAACAAAAAACAAGAAGCAGAATAACCAAAGAATCCACCAATTATTATCATGGAATGCATACACTTGACCAAGCCATCCCCACGGTGACAACCATACTACCCAATGACTTTCAACAGCAAAGGTATTTCTATTAAACTCCCCTAGTACATCACCGATAGAGCTGATAAGAAAGACCACTGCAAAGGTGATAGTAACCATGCCCACTGCACCACTAGAAGTTTGAGATAGCTGAACTGCGATGGAAGTGATACCAGCAAAAGAGATCCCTATCCCTGCAAAAACAAATCCAGTTAAAAGGGCTCCTTCCATTTGAAAATTATTAAATAACATCGCTGCAGCAATCGTAATTCCTACTAATATATTAAAAATAACAGTGACAATTAATCCAGATGTTAAACTAGCATATTTTCCTACCGCAGTGGAACTAATCATCTCCGTTCGTCCTGTTTCCTCATTCTGCCTAGTGTGGCGTATAACTGTCTGCATACTTACTAATACAATGATAATACCAATTAAGATAGAACTTCTCATCAACATAGCAGATTCTATACTGACCCCTGCTGCTGGTATATCAAATAGTCTAATTGCAGGGCTTTCAGCTCTAACTGCTATCTGTTTGATCACTTCTTCTTGCGTAGGCATTAAATCATGCATTGCGATACCTACAGAAGTAACAAATGACGTAATCACTGCTACCCAAATAAATATTTTTACCCGGTCCCGTTTAAAAGCAAGAGAAGTTAAAGTACCTGTTCCTGTAAACTCATTTCGCATCCTTTCACCCCCTATCACTTTGCTGAGTACTATTAATTTCATTATCGTAATGTCGCATAAAAAGATCTTCAAGTGATGGTGGTGTACTTGTTAATGTCTTTATTTGAAATGGAAGAAGGTGTCGCAACACCGAGTCAAGATTCTGAGTATCGACTTGAAACTTCGCTTTCTTCCATTCAACTGATACATCAAAAACATTCTGTAAATCCTGTAAACCGACAATTTGACGTCCTGTCTCTACAGTAACGTTAGTACGCGTTAAGTGACGTAATTCCCCCAAAGTACCAGTCTCCACAACCTTCCCTTTCTTTATAATACTTACTCTGTCACAAAGTCTCTCTACTTCCGCAAGAATATGACTAGAAAGTAAAATTGTTTTTCCAGCAGCTTTCGCTTCTGCAACACAATCTTGGAATACCATCTCCATTAAAGGATCCAATCCTGATGTCGGTTCATCTAAAATGAATAAGTCCACATCCGATGCAAAAGCAGAAATAAGTGCTACTTTTTGTCTGTTGCCTTTTGAGTAGGTTCTACATTTTTTTCTCGGATCAAGATCGAAACGCTCAATTAGTTCTGACCTGCGTTTCGTATTCATACTCCCTCTTAAATTGCCAAACAAGTCAATGACCTCTCCACCAGATAAATTCGGCCATAAATGTACATCCCCTGGGACATATGCTAAACGTTTGTGCAGATCAACTGCATCTTTCCATGGATCCTTACCGAATAGTTTCGCTTCCCCGCCAGTTTTCCGTAATAATCCGAGAATAATGCGAATAGTAGTCGATTTCCCTGCCCCGTTAGGTCCTATAAACCCTAATACTTCCCCTTGAGTTAATTCTAAATCCACTCCGTCCAAAGCAACAAAATGGCCGAATTTCTTTGTTATATTTCTTAATTCCAATACAGACATATCACCAACTCCTTCTATTTATAAAAACAATCTTTTAACACCATTAAATAATGGTCAATTTTTTCTATCGTTTCTTCCAAATTATATTCTTCAATTGATATATCCTTTGCCTTATTCCTCTCTTGTTCAATAACGCCTTCCATTGTCCAAGTAATCACTTTTAAGGCTTTGTCCACTTCTAAATCTGCTTTAAATTTTGATCCATCTATTTTTTTAAATAAATCATTTACTTTAGCAGGATTAAAATTCTCTTTTCTACCTTGCAGTTCAACTACTACTTCCTCTGCTTCTTCAAAATAAGCGGACATGATGAAATTGATGATTTCAGGAAATTGACGCATCAAGTTAAACTTTAAAAAGGCCATATTCCCCCAAATTTTGATAACGTCTGTTTCTGTATAATCAATTCCTGCATAAAATTCATCGTTTGCAACTTTCACAGCCCTATCAAATAAATATAAATACAACTCTTTTTTATTTCTAAAGTAATGAAAGAGCAGCCCCTTTGAAATACCAGAATCTTTTATAATTTCATTCGTAGAAGCCTTTTTATAACCTTTATGTGAAAACTCTCTCATAGCAGCATTTATTATCTTTCTTTGTTTTAGTGGATCAATGTTAAAAAATTTAGAGTTGATTATCATCACGTCCCTTCTTCTTTAATAACCACTGGCTAAACAAAGATATAATGATTGACCACTTTGTACAAGGTAGCTCAAAAAATTTATAACCTTAATATAAAAAGAGTGTGTAAAGGATTAAAAATCAATACACACTCTTCTTACGATATTTCTAGTAGTATCGTATAAATACTCCTTCTTCCTTAGTACTTGATAGGTTAGTGAGCTCTGTTCCTATTTCTACATAAAACAAAATATAATATGAGGGTATTATGGACAATCTTGATGTATAGTTAAAAAAGAAGATTGCAGAATGCAACCGTGAATTCGGAACCCTCTTCATTGTTTAATAAAATTATTCAATTGGCGTTCCTATCCCCCGTGTTAAACGAGGCACCCGTCCCTTGCTCCTGAAAAAACCTCTTGCGAAAATTCATTCGCAAGAGGTCGTATTCTAATAATATAAATTTTTGTTCTAAAGATTCTCTAAGCAGGTTTTTCCTTGGAATTTATTTAGACCTTGTAAGTGAATTCCTTCATTCCTAAAAACTCCTACCCTGCCTCCACCTCCCATTCTTCGTCTGTCGGTGGATAGGTTTTCTGTACTTTAAAGGAAAGAATCAACGCCACAAACGTCAACACAGTAATCATCCCAAATGCGATTATCGCTCCAAATATATCGGGATTCACGATCTGAGGAAAATTAGCTCCTGCCCTTTCTGCCGTTGTCATCGTTGTCACGAGTAATCCGGTTCCAATAGACGCTGACATCTGACGTATTGTATTTGTCACCGCTGACCCATGGGGAATCAATTTTCTCGGTATTTGATTCAGTCCTGCTGTATTGACTGGCATCATCACCATCGAGAAACCAAACATACGAATCGCATACATTACAGTTAAATACAAAATCGAAGTGGTTGCATCAATGAAGAGAAAAGCAAAGGTTGAGATCGTCATGATGATTAAACCTGGAATAGCCAACACCCGTGCACCAAATCGATCGAATATTCTTCCTGTAATGGGAGCCATGAAACCTGTTATTAATGCCCCAGGGAGCAAGACAATTCCCGCTTCCACTGCTGTAAACCCACGCATGTTGTGCATATATAATGGAATAAGTGTCTCAAGCCCGATAAGGCCCAAAAAGCCAATACTGCATATGATTGTAGAAAGAGTAAACATATGCGCCTTAAAAACACGGAATTCCAGCATCGGATGGGATAATCCAAGCTGACGCTTAATGAAAAAGTAAATCAGTAACACTCCAAGGACTAGGAAGATTACCGTTTGTGGACTTCCCCAGCCATTGTTCCCTGCACTCGTGAACCCGTACAGAAGTCCCCCGAATCCAAATGTAGATAACATAATCGATATGGGGTCGACTTTCGGGTTTTTTAGCTCCGTCACATTCCTCATACTAATATACGCCAAAACCAACATCAGCAATGCTAAAGGGATAATTCCATAAAACATGTAGCGCCACTCATAATTCGTGGTCACCCACCCAGACAACGTCGGTCCGATTGCTGGTGCAAACGAAATCACAAGACCTATATACCCCATAGCCGCTCCTCGGCGTTCTACCGGAAAAATAAGCAAGAACACCGTCTGCATTAATGGAATCATGACCCCTGCCCCAATTGACTGAATAATCCTGCCTGTAAGTAAGATAGGAAAATTTGTCGCCATGGCCGCGAGCACCGTTCCAATCGTGAAGATTGCCATTGCCGATAAGAAAAGCTGTCTCGTCGTAAATTTTTCAATTAAAAAAGCAGAAATGGGTACCATTATGCCCATCACCAGCATAAATACAGTTGTTAACCATTGCCCTGTATTCGCCGTGATATTCATCTCTTCCATCAGAGGGGGAATGGCTGTAATCATGAGCGTTTGGTTCAAAACAGCAATAAACGACCCTATGAGCAATAATCCAGCAATCAATACTTTACTATAACTCTCTTTATTTTCCATATAAAAACCCCTAATTAATCATATCTTGAACCTTTATAAACTCGGTTTAAGTTTACTAAACAATGTTCGCATTCCTTTATGTCTGATCCTGTATATAAGTATATCTCAACTATTATATTTCGCAATACGAAATATAGACCTTTTTTTAAAGGTCCATCATGGACAGATTCCAAATTGAACCCAGAAAGTTTGACACCTTCCCTGTCCCAATAATTCCTCAAAAAAAGTACCAACTATTCTATAAATAGTAAATAGAAAGTTGGCACTTTTCATTGTTCTATCTGCTAAAGTACTTGTCCTTTGTCCTATTACATATATTCAAGGTGGCTAGGACAGTAATGGCAGATAAATATGGGTGTTAAATAGTTTTTCTCAGTTTAGAATATGTTTTTTGGGGTCCATACATAAGGTAGGCTCGACAAGGAAGGCAACTTGTAATATATGCAAGTGGATAGTGATAAGTGAAGAACAGTGGAATTGGAGGAATACAGCAAAAAACTTATAAAGAATTAGCCAAACAACACTCTGACACTCCCTTCTTTTTGTGCTGTTCGAAAACAGCTTTCTATAAAATCCAGAATTTGTTTTTGATCCCAATCTAAGAGATCATTTTGAGGTAGGATTGAATCACCACAATCGTATAATTGCTTGAACTCATTCAAAGCCTTTTCAATTTGTTGTATTGAAAAAGTAGAACTGTCGCCTACTCCACTAACTTCTCCATCGTAGTCATTTGCGTCCAGTAAGTCGTACAGTATGGTAGCATTATAATTCTCCATACTAAAACGTGCATAAGCAATTTCTTCTCCTGATTTATTGTATCCTGCAATATCGTGACCCATTAAATGTCCTCCTTCAAAAGCTTAATAATTCATCAGCATTTATCTTGTTTCGGAAAACACTATTTTTCTAACTTATTTGTGTAATGTCTCACTCTGAAATTGTTTATTAACCCTACAATAGGAAGAATCATTCCATTATTTCTAAATTTTAAGCCTTGCACAAATGCACCGGCTTAAGTTTTTATAATGATTGCTTGTCCCTCAGCTCAATCGGATACACACGTATATCATCAAAGTAACTAAAATTTGTTTTCTCTAAGATGTAGCTATACATTTCACTTGGGAACTCAGAAGCTGCAAATGGACTGTTTTGATATTCATGTAGATAAAGGTCTGCTAAATCAGGTCTATCTTGAAAGAACGTTCGCACATTCCTTTCAATCACCTGTTCAATATAGTCTTCAATTTTTTGTTCATCTTTTTTAAACCTCTTGTATAAATCAATTCGATATTCAAGGAACTCCGCAAACAAATATCCACCTTCATCCTCTAAAAAATCCTCGAGAAAACTACTATTAATACAAAATGACTTCACATATTCTCGGAAAAACGGATCTTCTGAATAAATGAGTAAAGATTTACTCCTTGCCTCAGCCTCATCACTTGCCTCAACAATGAACGTCTCTTCTTGATCAACATCACTACCAGGGAAAACTAGAAAAGTTGGCATATCCATTTCCTCCTTTTTTTTACAAGTACCTAATTAGGTATATTTACTTTATCTATTTTTCTAATAGTTGTGGTATAAATGGTAAGATAATCTTGCTAGGAAATTGCTAATGAAGGCTAGATTTCTAAAAAGAAAGATAGCAACAAAAAAATCCCTCTACACTTAGTGCAAAAGGATCAATACATTTAATATACTATTTATTGATTATATACTTTCCGTAAATTCTCTATATCTATCTTCTTCATTTGAAGCACCTCTTGCACTTCCACTAAAAACCATACTTATCTGCCAATTTGTATTCTCCTAATAGTAGGTCGTGGTTCCCTCTGTCCCTGGTTTCATTTCATATAACGATACTCCATCAGACTATTCAAAATAGAGAGTTCTTGCAATATTTCCTCTCCAACATTCGTTTCTAGTACCTTTTTTCTCTCTAGTTCTTTATCTACCAATCTTTTTACTGATAAAACATCAGTTCCATTTATTAATACATCTTCTTTCGAATTAAAATGTTGATGCGCGACCAGTTGCATACCGAAGGAGTTGTATAATAAAGTGTATCCAGCAATCCCTGTTGTTGATTGATACGCCTTAGAAAAGCCGCCATCAATTACAATCATCTTTCCATTTGCTTTAATTGGATTTTCTCCATCAATTTCTTTAACTGGTGTATGACCATTTATGATATGTCCTTGATCAGGATTAAGATCAAATTCTGCTAGGATTTTGCGACAGATTTCCTCATTTTCACGTAAATGGTAGTATGGGTTCTTTCTCTCTTTATGGGTTTTTTTATCCTTAATGAAATACCTTTCAAAGGTTGTCATTTCTCTTTTCCCAAATAGTGATGAATATTCTCCTGTCCATAAATACCAGACCATATCTTTCGCAAGATCATCTGTCTCTTCAGGATGAGCAAAAGCATGTCGTAAATAATGTTCAAACGTATCAAGTAACTCACGACCAGCATAGGTTTTATTTTCAATGACCATTTTTTCCATATTTCCTTCTTCATCTAAAGGAATACAGCCGTGTATTAATAAGTTTCCGTTATATTTTAAATAAAGGCTACCTTTTTTCATAAGAAAATTCATATGTCTAGCCAGCTTTTCCGAATGCTGGACAGAAAATAACAGTTTGTCCAGCACTTGCTCTTCTTCCTCTAACAGTTGATCGGGTTGTTCCTGATTAATCGTTGCAAAGCAAGTATTTTCTAGTGGGTATGTTTTCCCATGAATCGTTATTTCGTTTCTGTCATAATCAATTTTCTCAAGCAAAAGTCTTTCTGTCATCTTAAAGTCCGGGCGTCTCTTTATAATAGGGCTTTCAAGTTTGAACTGAATCATAGCAATGGCTTGATGAATTTTTGTAATTTGTAATTGCTCTTCCTCAGATACTTTTTTATCTGAATGTATTTTTGGTCTAAAGACTGGATTGTCGTTATAATATTTTTCCGCAAGATTTAGAAGTGGCCTGAGGTTGATTCCATACACATCTTCAATAATGTCCAAATTGTCGTAGCGAGCACAGATACGAATAATGTTAGCGAGACAAACTTTGGATCCAGAAAAGGCCCCTAGCCATAGGACATCATGATTCCCCCATTGAATATCAACGGAATGATAATTGATAAGAGTATCCATAATTTTATCAGGTTCAGGTCCGCGATCATAAATATCTCCCACTACATGAAGATGGTCAACAACCAATTGCTGAGTCGTATAAGCAAGACCGATAATGAGCTTATCAGCTTGACCTAGTGTAATAATTTGCTGGACAATTTTTGTATAATACGGTTCCTTATTTGTGTATTCATCGGTTTTGTATAAAAGTTCTTCTATAATATATACAAATTGATCAGGCAATGCTTTTCGTAATTTCGAGCGAGTATATTTAGAAGACGCATAAGAAATAAGATTAATCATACGCTCAATGATGACTATATACCATTGATGTAATTCTCTTTCATTATCAAAATCATTCTTAATTAATTTTATTTTCTCTTCAGGATAATAAACTAATGTTGCAAATTCTTTAATCTCTTTTTCAGTTAATACCTTTTTATAAAGGTCTTCTATTTTCCCTTTTACATTCCCCGAACCATTTCTTAACACATGTTGAAAGGCTTGATACTCCCCGTGTAAATCACTAACAAAATGTTCTGTACCCTTTGGTAGATTAAGAATGGCTTCTAGATTAATAATTTCAGTGACCACTTTTTCTTCACAATCATATTTCTGGGCCAACAAATCTAAATATTTCGAGTTCACAATTATGTATCCCCTTCCAAAATTCATTGTTGTTTTATATTGAAAAGATTGCAATAAATACTACATTATAAGAAAACTCAAATCGAAATTAGATTGATATTTTCATTGTCATGTTAACTTTAAATCTACCAATTCGATCAGTTGTTTTCTATTATAGCACAATGGGACAAGGAAGAAGACAAGGGGACGGGTCCGCGAATTGATAAAGACATTCTTGCCCACATTTATATTTTTACCACAGTCTGTTAAATAATAGTGCCAGTCACCCCCGTATTTCCTCGATATTATTTCGACAGTCAATTTCAGCGGTTATATGAAGTTTGTTTAGTAGTAAGAACAAAGCTTAATAGAATTTAAATTAATAAACAATAAAGAACAGAATCATTTATCGAGATTCTGTTCTTTATTTGACAGTATGTTTGGTTTATTCGCAGAATCTATTTTTACAACTTGTTAACTTTATTTCCCTCCCTAATTCACTCCTGTTTTGGACTTATCTTTATTTAGGTTAAATTCTTCTCCTTTGACATCGCTTCCATTCCAGCATCTAAAACTTCTAAAATTCGATCCACATCATAAACACTGCCACGCCAAGTCCCTCCACTCACTGCTTGAAGTGCAGCCCATAGACGTGTGTCATCAGGTAATTGAGCATTTGGCTTCAAATCCGGGTGGCAGTTACGTCGATTTAGGACCTCTGTTGCTTCTGAAATCGATAACCTTTCATCTTTAGCGCCAACGAAATTAACAGTTCCTTCTAATTGAACACAATCGATAACAATTTCAATCATATCTCCATCGCGCAACTTCCCTATCGGCCCATCAGCCAATGCTTCTGGCCCAACATGACCGATGCACGCTCCAGTAGACACCCCTGAAAATCGAGCATCTGTAATTAAGGAAACATGCTTCCCAAACGGTAAATATTTAAGAGCAGACGTTAATTGATATGTCTCTTCCATACCCGTTCCTAAAGGGCCTCCCCCCATTACAACCATCACATCGCCTGCTTGGATCCCTCCTGTTTTTATCGCTCTGATTGCATCCTTTTCGGATGTAAACACTCTCGCTCCACCTGTATGTCTATACACTCCATCCTCTCCAACAACTGTCGGGTCTATAGATGTTGATTTGATAACAGCTCCGTCAGGTGCAATATTGCCCTCAGGGAATGTGACTGTTGAAGTGAGACCTCTTTTTCTTGCCTGTTCCGGATCCATGATGACCTGATCAGGATGAACGCCATCTTCATTCATTAAGCGCTTTCTAATTTCTTTTCGGCGCTCTGATTGCTCCCACCAATCTAGATTTTCACCAAGGGTCGCCCCAGTAACGGTTAGAACATCTTCATGCAAGAGACCTAGCTTTCGTAAATGGAGCATCACTTCGGGAACGCCACCGGCAAGATAAGCACGAACAGTCGGATGATAATCAGGACCATTTGGCAATACGCTAACGAGCCTTGGTGTTTTCCTGTTAATTCGTACCCAATCTTCTACAGTAGGAATTCTGCATTTTGCTGCATGGGCAATAGCCGGAATATGGAGCAAAAGATTGGTTGATCCGCCAAACGCGGCATGCACAACCATTGCATTCTCTATTGCTTTGTCTGTCACAATATTTTTTGTAGTAATTTGATTTTTTTCCATTTCTAACGCGGCACGTGCCGATTGCCTTGCCATCTCTCCCCAAATAGGCTGACCTGACGGGGCTAATGCGGAATGAGTGACGGCCATACCAAGAGCTTCTGCTACAACTTGAGAGGTAGCTGCCGTGCCTAGAAATTGACACCCTCCCCCCGTTGAAGCACAAGAAACACAACCTAATTCAGAAGCTTCTTTTAACGTAATTTCATTATTGGCAAAACGCGCTCCAATCGTTTGAACCTTCCCCGCGTCTTCTCCAACTGTTGGCGGAAGTGTAACCCCACCTGGGACGATAACGGTTGGTAAATCATGTGTTCCTGCTAAGGCAATCATCATTGCGGGCAACCCTTTATCACACGTGGCCACTCCTATAACAGCCTGTCGTGTTGGGAGAGAACGAATTAAACGGCGATAGACAAGAGCCGCATCGTTTCTAAAAGGAAATGAATCAAACATTCCTAATGTCCCCTGAGAACGTCCATCACATGGATCACTTACAAAAGCGGCAAAAGGAACCCCTTTCTTCTCACGAATTTCTTTCGCTGCCTCTGCCATTAATAAATCGACTTCCCAATGACCTGTATGATAGCCTAATGCGATCGGACTGCCATCTTGATCACGAATGCCTCCATTCGTTCCTAAGATTAATACTTGCTTTCCAAGCAGCTCCTCGGGCTTCCACCCCATACCAACATTTTGAGTCATCCCAAAAAGATCTCCACTAGGGGACTCCTCAAGCATTTGTGCCGTCAAAGGCAAACTGCCTATAGGGCCTCTAGCATGTGTTTGTACATTATAAATTGACTGATCTTCATCGTTGAAAACGATATGCAGTGACATAACAGCCTCCGTAATTGTATTTAGACGTAAAAAAGCATAACTATTTCGTACAGCAACTATTTCCTTAACCTTTTACTCTTGTAAAGCCATCACGAGTTTCTACACTTTGTTTGTTGTACTGGGGGGACGTTCGCTAATTCTAATATTTTCTTCACTTGTGCCTTTTTTTCATGATTAAGAGGCTTTGTTGGCGGGAGGACGTGTGTGGAAACATCCATTCCACATAGCTTCATCGCTTCCTTGACGACGTTTACAAATGGACTATCAATCTTATAAAGCGATGGAAGGATCGCTAATTGTTTATACAATTTAACTGCTTCCTTTAAGTCTCCTGCAAGAAAGGCATTGTAAATACCAACAGATAAGTTTGGTGCAAAGTTTCCACTTGCCGAAATAATTCCATCTCCACCTAGCTTTACGCCTTCTTTAATTAAATAATCAATTAAACGGCTCATTTGTTGTTTATTCGATTCCTGCTTCGTTAAAAATGGTTGAGACCGGTGGTATAACCCCTTTAAATGCTTTGACACTGTTCATATTACCCCTCCTACTTTTTATCCTTTGTTTTTTATGACTTGGTACTCAATAAAACTATTTTGTTTCACATTATAAAACTTGGTGCTATTATTTAGAGTATATGACTAATTATAGCATAAATCCCCAAAAAGAAAACACTTACAATCAAGAATCTTACTAGCTTGCTTGCTAAACTCCTTTAAAAAGCGTTCCTGTTCCTGTAAAATTGGGTACGAAAGTTGCTTAAAAACGTAAAAAATAAGATGAATATGAGGGTTGTTTATGCCAATTATCCAATCTGTCGTACGTGCTCTAGGAATCTTAGATTTATTTGATGAACACACGACCGAGCTCAAAATAACCGATATTAGTGAAAGAATGAATCTTCATAAAAGTACTGTCCATTCATTATTGAAAACACTTCAAGAATCCCATTATATCGAACAAAATCCTGAAAATGGTAAATACAGACTTGGAATGAAGCTTGTTGAGCGTGGAAATTTAGTGATGAGTACCATTGATTTAAGAAAGATAGCGAAGAAATATCTCAGTGATTTATCAAAGGAAACCGGGCAAACGAGCCACCTTGGAATTTTAGACGGGGATGCGGGTGTATATATTGATAAGAAAGAAGGAGAAAAGGCCATTATTCGCTACTCAAGAATTGGAAAGAGAATCCCACTCCACTCAACGGCGATTGGAAAAATCCTTTTAGCATACCAGAGTGAAAAGCATTTAAAGCAACTATTGGATGGTTATAACTTCAATCAATTAACGGAAAAAACGATAATCAATCGCGAAGAACTATTGAGGGAATTAACCGAAATAAAAGAACAAGAACATGCAATCGATAATCAAGAAAACGAGCAAGGTGTACGCTGCATTGCCGTTCCAATCAAAAATCAAAAAAATGAAGTGCTTGCTGCCATAAGTATTTCTACCTTAGTTTCAAATGTAGATGATCACAAACTCCATGAATACCTTCTATTATTAAAAAACATCGGAGATCAGTTGTCTGAAGAAGTCCGTTATGGGTATGTCACTTGAATGGAATCTTAGATCATAAAATGGAAATGTCCCAAAAAAGTACGTTTTTGACCTTTTGGGACACCTCCGCTCATTGCCAACTCTTTTTCAGCTTATGAACCTTGTATATTCGACTACTAATAGTTAGAGTTTACTGAATAGAACCCCCCAATAGTTAGTTTGCCGAACGAACAAAGTCTGTTAGAATAGAAACCAAGGAATCGAAACCGCTTTCTAAAGTAAACCTGTGCGAACTGATTAGAAAAAATGGAGGGAATATCATGAGTGTAAATGAATTGGCACATCGTAAAGGGAGTAAGACAATCAAACTTGTAGATACATCAGGAAATCCTATTTTAGGAAAGACCATATCCCTTAAACAGACAAATCACAAGTTCTTATTTGGCTGCGGTATTTTTGAGGCTATCGAAGTAGCAAACAAAAGTGTACCTGAAGACAGACTGGCATTTTTAGAAGAACAACTGGATAAGTTTTTAGATGTATTTAACTCTGCTACACTACCTTTCTATTGGGCATTGTTCGAACCTGAAAAAGGAAAACCACGCACAAACGAATTAAAAACGGCTGCCCACTGGTTAAAAGAAAGAAATGTAACAGTGAAAGGCCATCCCCTTTGTTGGCACACCCTTACCGCTCCATGGCTCCTTGATATGAGCAATGAAGAAATTTTAAATGCACAGTTTGATCGAATTGAACGTGATGTATCAGATTTTAAAGGGGTAATCGATACGTGGGACGTGATCAATGAAGTGGTTATCATGCCAATCTTTGATAAGTACGATAATGGGATTACTAGAATTTCTAGAGACCTTAGCCGTGTTGGAATCATTAAAGAGATGTTTGAAAAAACACGTGAATTCAACCCTAATGCTACATTATTATTAAATGACTTTAATACATCGATCAACTATGAAATCTTAATAGATGGCTGCCTCAATGCAGGGGTTACAATTGATGCAATTGGGATTCAGTCCCACCAACACCAAGGCTATTGGGGCCGTGAGAAATTAGAAGAAGTATTAGAACGTTTCTCATCTTTTGGTCTACCAATTCATTTTACAGAGAATACATTAACATCTGGACATGTTATGCCAGCTGACATTGTAGACCTAAATGATTATCAGATCACAGAATGGCCATCAACACCAGAATTTGAAGAACGTCAAGCCAAAGAAGTAGAAGAAATGTATTCCATTTTGTTTGAACATCCTCTAGTAGAAGCCATTACAACATGGTCATTCAGCGATGATGGAGCATGGCTTGGTGCCCCCGCTGGCTTTCTTAGAAAAGATAATAGCCCAAAACCAGCTTATGAAGTAGTAAAGAAACTAATCAAAAATGACTGGAATACAAATGTGACTTGTAAAACAGATGACAACGGATGCGTTTCATTTGAAGGATTCCTTGGTGAGTATGACCTTGTCTGTGGGGATAAAAAAGTAAGCTTTAAATTAGAGAAAAGTGAAGACACAGAGCAGATAGTAATCTAAAAGAATTTCCAGCTAAAATGTAGGAAAGGGACGATGTTTCGCATATGAAGTTACCCATGTTGCAAATGGCGATATGGTGATGGTGACGCTTTTATTAAATATCAGAAAAAGGGAGCTGAATCTATCAGCTCCCTTTTTCTTGAACAATTAGTTAAGTTTTCAAAGTAATATAAATTTGAAATTAGAGTAGTGGCATAGAGACAGACGTGCAATCTTGGACAAAGAATGATTAAGCTTCAGTTACTCCTACTATTTTTTGAGCTTTCGCCTCGATCCGATTAAAAGACATGTATGCAATCTTCATCATGATAAACCCTAACAAACTGATAGAGAAAAAAGGTACGATTGCTGGTAAAAACGCAAACAAAATATAATAACCATATAATCCTGCTATTACAAGCAATACGAACCCAGGATTAATGGCTCCTACAATTGCCGCATATTTAAAATATTGACGGAGTGGTACATCATAATGAACATAGACTGGAAAAATAAATAGTAATATAACGATGTAAATGATTGTTATAACCAAGAGTATTAAACCCAGCGTATAATATAAGGCTCCAGTCAATGTTTGAAGAAAAATGAAATCAATATACAGAATACAACCGACCAAAAGCAGTGTAAATCCGATTACATTTGCTTTAACGAATTCTAACTTGTAAGCACTCCAAAACACACGAAACATAGGGATATCAGTCTCTTGCTTCATCCACCTTCTTAAAATTATAAAGAGGGCAACAGTAGCTGGAAATAATCCGAAAACTACTAACCCTACTAAACTAAAAACAATCCACAATAAGTTAAGATAGGCAAATCGCATTACCCATTGACATGCCCTATACAATGCCCAAGAAAAGCCAGTCATCTCCATGTCCCCCCTGCTGTATATATGAAACTATTCATGTCTCCCTATGCCGTATTATACAATGGAAATCCCTATTATACCTTATTATTTAAGCAATTTGGTAGATAGCAATAATAAATCTATGATTTTACAAATATTGTTTTAATAGAAGTAAAAAATTCAATAGCTGCCTGCCCCTGCTCTCTAGAATGAGAGCTCGACTGTTTCATCCCACCAAATGGAGCTTGTAATTCAACTCCTGCTGTTTCTGCGTTAATTCTGACAAGTCCAGCATCAACATTCTCTACAAATTTCAACATTGCTCCAATTTTCTCAGTGTAAATGGATGCACTTAGTCCATACTCCACATCATTAGCTAGATTAAATGCTTCGTCAAGTTCGTCAAAAGTAATAATGGTTATGACCGGACCAAAAATTTCATCTTGGGCGATACTCATTTGGCTGCTAACCTCATCGAAAATAGTCGGTTCCACAAAGTAACCTTTTTCATAATCACCCGTTACTAATCTATTTCCACCGTAAATAAGCTTAGCACCTTCTTGTTTTCCTTGTTCGATAAACTGTAACACTGTTTCCATTTGTGCCTCTGAAGAACATGGCCCCATCCAAATTCCATCTTGTAATCCATCACCAATTTTCAATTCTTTTACTTCTGTTAGTAACTTATCTACAAATCTGTCTTTCACACTATTGTGAACAATAACACGACTTGTTGCTGTACATTTTTGTCCAGTAGAGCGGAAGGCTGCACTTATTGTACCTTCAACGGCCTTTTCAAGGTCTGCATCAGCTGTAACAATGGTTGGATTCTTCCCACCCATTTCTAGTTGATATTTTGCTCCACGAGCAAGTGCTCCTTGACCAATTCTTTTCCCTGTTGTATCAGAGCCAGTAAACGTAATTCCTGAAATGTCAGGATGGTCCACGATCCCTTGGCCGATCTCACTTCCAGACCCTATTACCATACTAATGACACCTTGTGGAAGACCAGCTTCATGGAAGCAATCAATTACTTTAGCTGCCGTAACTCCTGTTTCTGTTGCTGGCTTTAGAACAACAGTATTTCCATAAATTAATGCAGGAGCCATCTTCCAAATTGGAATGGCAACTGGAAAGTTCCAAGGGGTTATGACACCCACAACGCCTAAAGGAACTCTTGTAGTATACATAAACGCCTCACTATCAGTAGAAGGAATCACATCTCCAACTTTTCTCATCCCTTCCCCTGCATAATAACGAAGAATGGCTACCCCTCTAGCCGTCTCTCCTTTTGCTTCTAGTAATGTTTTCCCCATTTCTTTCGTCATTGTTTCAGCTATGTCTTCAGTTCTACTTTCTAATACATCTGCAACTTTATATAAAAATTGCCCTCTAGCCGCTCCAGACAACTTTCTCCATAGATCTTTAGCCTTTGTTGCTGCAGCAACTGCTTCCTCTAAATCCTCTTTATTGGACAATTGTAAATAACCAACCAATTCATTATTTGCTGGATTATAACTAGCTTTTGTCTCCCCTGAATTAGAAGCTTTCCAATGTCCATTAATATAATTTAAATATCAAAAAGTAGGTCCTATTCTCCAAATTCCAAAATCATGTTGCTTCAACACTTCAGCCTTCGTTTTCTTTCCTAAACAAGTTGCTTCTATTTCCTCCATGATACGATCTCCAACCTGGTCAACCGTCTCTACTCCTTCGATAATGGTCCCAGCATTAATATCTATATTTTCTGACATTCTCTCAAATATCCCTGTATTTGTAGCAATCTTTAGCACCGGAACGATAGGTGACCCTGTTGGCGTCCCTCTACCACTTGTAAATAAGATCACTTGGGCACCACCAGCTGCCATTCCTGTCAATTGCTCAATATCCTGACCGGGCGTATCCATCCAGACTAATCCTTTTTTACTCGGTTTTTCTGCATAGTTAACTAGCTCCTGAAGTGGTCTAGTTCCAGCTTTTGTTGCAGCACCTAACGACTTTTCCTCAAGGGAACTGAGTCCTCCTTTAATATTTCCTGGACTAGGATTTCCAGTTCTTATATCAACACCTGCCAGTAACGCTCTGTTTTCCATTGCATTGATTACTTCATACACACGCTTTGAAACTTGATCATCGATAGCCCTTTCTGCAAGTAAATGCTCTGCACCAATCAACTCAGTAGTTTCAGCTAAAATGGCTGTTCCTCCAAGGTCGACGATAGTGTCACTTACTTTCCCTACTGCAGGATTAGCCGATAGCCCTGAGCAAGCATCCGAACCTCCACACTCAGTACCAATTATTAGCTCACTAAAATCAAAAGGGACTCTCTGTTGAGCTGATGCATCTTGCACCATTTTCGCCGCTATCTTAGCTCCTTCCGCAATCGTTGAAAGAGTTCCTCCATGATCTTGAATCGAGACAACTTCAACAGGTTTACCAGTTTTTTTCAATTCCCCTGCAACACTTCTAGCTTGGTGTGTTTCACACCCTAACCCTAATACAACTACTCCATAAACATTCGGGTTACTGCCCATTCCAACGTATGTGCGAAATGTCTGATCATAATCGTCTCCAACCTGTGCACAGCCATGCTGATGAATCAATGTAACCGTACCATCTACCAGCTCTGTAATTCGTTGTGCTGTTTGAGTAGCACATGTAATAGTCGGTAAAATAAGCACGTGATTTCTTATTCCAATCTGCCCATCAGGTCGTCTATACCCCAATAAGTAATCAACTTTATCATTTGACAACCTTATCACCTCTTCCTCGTTTGCCATCTAAATTGTGAACATGGACATGCTCTCCAGGAGTAATATCTTGATTAGCAACACCTATGACTTCTCCATACTTCAATATATCTTCGCCTTTTTTTATTTGAACAACTGCAAACTTATGTCCAAAGTCCACCTGATTTTTTAATTTGATCAAAAATTCCTCATCTTCACAAACTACTTTTACAGTTGAACTAGCCGCAATATCAGAGAGTGCAACAGCTACATTATCCTTTACACTCATCATAATCGTCTTAAAGTTATCATTTTTCATAAACTTATCCCCTCATAAAAACACTAATTGTTCATGACAACTCATACATGATGTAGATCGTTTGCTATTAATATGAATAAAGCTATCAATTAAACCGAATGTCACAACTCACCTTTGTAAGCGCTCTCTATTATTTGACGAATATCACTAGCAGTTGTTAATCTTGGGTTAATTAATACATTCCCACTTCTCATAGAATCGTCTACTAGTTTATCAATCGCATCAAGGTCCACACCTAATTCTTTAATATTCAAAGGGATATTTAACGAACGATTTAATCTTATAACAGCTTCAATTGCTTTTTCTCCAGCTTCCAAATCATTTAATCCTGAAGTATCAGATTCTAAGCACCTAGCTATATCAGCCATTTCTTTTGGACAGGCAGGAAGATTAAACTTCATAACAAATGGTAATAATGTTGCATTGGCTATACCATGTGGAATATCAAATACACCACCTAGTGTATGCGAAATGGCATGGACATTACCTAATCGTGATTGTGTAAAAGCTGCTCCTGCTAGCATAGAGGCTACTAACATATTTTCACGACTTTCAAGGTCAGTAGCAACGTAATAGGCCTTTTCAATATTTTCACCTATCATCTTTAAACTTTGCACTGCAAAAGCTTTACTCACAGGTGTTGCGGTTTTAGAAGTATAGGATTCAATTGCATGAGTCAACGCATCCATTCCTGTTGAAGAAGTAATATGTTGTGGCAATCCCACGGTTAGTTCAGCATCTAATACAGCAAAATTAGGAAAAAGGTATGGACTAATAATTGCAGTTTTAAAATGAGTTTCAGAATTTGTTATAATCGTAGCTGACGTTACTTCGCTTCCAGTACCAGATGTTGTAGGTATCACTGTTAATGGGAGACCTTCATTAGGTATTTTCCCGACCCCTTCATAATCTAAAATATCACCCTCATTTCTTGCCATCACTGCTATGGCTTTTGCAGTATCAATACTACTTCCTCCTCCAACAGCTAAAACGTGGTCAAAATGATCTAGTTTCAGTCGATTGAGTCCGTCCTTTACACTCTTTGAAGTAGGATTAGGTACGATGTTATCAAAAACTTCATATTGAATTTTTGCACCTTCTAGTGAATGTTCAATTCCATTTAAAATGCCTGCACTTCTAATTCCTTGATCGGTTATAAGGAACACTTTTTTTGCTCCTTTTGATTCTAAGAAACTGCCAATCTCTTTGGATAACCCTATACCGTTTTCCACTGAAGTCGGAATATAATAATTGAACACTTCGATCACCCTCTTAGTTATTATAAAAACTAGTTTATAAGTCCATTGGTCGCAAATTAATTGGTCAACCAATCAATCAAAAAATATAATGTTCTTCTCAATAATACGTATTAAATTATAGCTCCTTATTCAAGGAGCCATTTCAATCAGCCTTAAATATTTTTTTATTTTCTAACTCTACTACTTCTAAAAGTCTTTTGGTAGCATCCTGTAAATGTTCCTCCATGGCAATAATGGCTGCTTTTTCATCTCGTTTTGCAACCGCTTCATAAACCTTCAAGTGATCGCTATAGGAAAAACTAGTTTCACCGGCCGATTCAATAACATGTTTGATCCAAGATCTAAGTAATGATTGAAGGCTTGTTAATATGCCTTTAAGAGCTGTATTTTTTGCCATTTCCGCAAGCTTCAAATGAAATGCTATATCTATTTCCACAAAATCTTCAATTGTAGACACTCTTAATCTTTCAAGAATCTCCCATAATTCTTTTATTTCTTCATCTGTACATCTTCTAGCAGCAAGCTTTACAACGGCTAATTCTATTTCTTGCCTTGACTCAATGATATCTCTTACTCGTTGTTCACCTAATAAAATCCCCCATTCAATTGATTCTATAAGAAGACTTGCATCTGGTTTTTTTAAGTATGTTCCATTACCAGGCTTAATTTCAAGTACGCCTAAAACAGCTAATACTTTTGTTGCTTCACGGATCGCTGAACGACCAACACCTAACGCATCTTGCAATTGGCGTTCAGTAGGTAACTTATCACCTGGTTTTATACTTCCAGAAAAAATATACTCTAAAAGGCTTTTAGTTAAATCAACAACGATAGAGTTTTTTTGAATTGGTTCAAATTTAAATTCACTTGTCATCTGGCTTCGTCCCTTGTTTGTTAATTTTTGAATGCCCTAGGGTATTTTTTGTGGAAAGATCTTAGTGAAGGGGAAGCTACTTACGAAGAAATGTTCGAAAGTAGCTTCCTTTAGGCTAGTAAGCTCCTTACCTAACCTAGACGATTTAAAGTCCCATCTTCCTCCATCCCTAGTGCATCGTAATGTTCTTTACGTACTCGCTGGTCTGCCTCTAAGATGGCTTTAGCAAATGTCAGTACTTGTTCTGCTTTATCTCTCGGGATAACTAATACCCCATCATCATCAGCACATACAACATCTCCAGGATGTACGGTTACACCTGCACAATGTACGGGCACCTGAACACTGTCACTTTTCATTCTTCCTGATACGTGATGAAACGTTCGTTTTGTTGAGAAAACATTCGCCTCTTCCAGATTGCACTCAAAGGAATCTCGGCATCCGCCATCGACAACTGCCCCTACAACACCCCATAACTTATACTTCATGATGTTCTCTGATCCAATGATCCCACCTGGGTAACCACCCATATCAAAGACTAACACACTATCTGTCACATCTTCTTTTTGCATCGGACCCATAAACGAACCGTAAATATCATGACAGTACTTATTATTAATTTCTAAATATTCTTCCACTGAACTACATGGCTCAAATGTTTCATCCGCTTGAGCTAATTTCACCGTCCAAGCAAATCCTGCAAACTGAATTCCTGGACGAATCGGGCGCATGTCTGTAGACATAGATCCTTTATTAACTAATCCTAGGGCATCCATTCCATCGGATAAATCAGCTAATCGTACTTTTCTTATTTCCTCAATTAGTTCTTTATCTGTCATTGACATATATATTCCTCCTTTAGATTAACCACAATAAATTAGCAAGTCAAGACCTCTAACTGTTAGGATAGTCGGTTAATTTATCCTAACCGGTTCAATGTCGCATCTTCCTCCATCCCTAGTGCATCGTAATGTTCTTTACGTACTCGCTGGTCTGCCTCTAAGATGGCTTTAGCAAATGTCAGTACTTGCTCTGCTTTATCTCTCGGGATAACTAATACCCCATCATCATCAGCACATACAACATCTCCAGGATATACGTTTACACCTGCACAATGAACGGGTACTTGAACACTGTCACTTTTCATTCTTCCTGAAACATGATGAAACGTTCGCTTTGTTGAGAAAACATTTGCCTCTTCAAGATTGCACTCAAAGGAATCTCGACATCCGCCATCAACAACGGCCCCTACAACACCCCACAGCTTATACTTCATAATATTCTCTGATCCAATAATCCCACCTGGGTAACCACCCATATCAAAGACCAACACACTATCTGTCACATCTTCTTTTTGCATTGGACCCATAAACGAACCGTAAATATCGTGACAATACTTATTATTAATCTCTAAATATTCTTCCACCGTGCTACATGGCTCAAATGTCTCATCAGCACGAGCTAACTTCACTGTCCAAGCGAAGCCTGCAAAATTAATACCCGGACGAATCGGACGCATATCTGTAGACATTGATCCTTTATTGACTAATCCTAGGGCATCCATCCCATCGGATAAATCAGCTAATCGTACTTTTCTTATTTCCTCAATTAATTCCTTATCTGTCATTGTCATGTTTGTTCCTCCTAAATATCTTTTTTACTTTGTTTTATTAGTTTTTTTCAGTTAAATAGACAACACCATGATCATTTTTCACACGATGAATATCTAAATCTTTCATCTCTGCAAGGATAACTTCAGCTAAGAAAAGGACCTCAGTGCCTTCTTCTAAATGCCCCACATAATTACCTTCTTTGTCTTGAGCAACGATATGAAGATGTGGTTCTCCATCAATTACGTTCCCTGATAATGAGCCAAGTTCAATAGGTCCATTTCCTTGAATCGTTAGAAATACGTCTTCAGATGTTGGTCCCATACTTGTCGGTAAGTGATACACTAATTTTTGCATGGAGCCAACTGCACCAAATAGAACTGCGTTTTTTATACCCTCTTCAGCTAAACGATCTCGAATGCTTTCTAGCAACAGATCTCCTTTAGACAAATTAATAACGATAGGACGACCAAATTCTTTTCCCAAAAATACATTTTTACTCATAATGAAAACCTCCAAAAAAATATTATTTATGTTTTATGAATAGAAAAAGAAGTTTGACTTCTTCTATTAGAAATTTCCTTGTTCTATAATCTGTGTAAATTCATTACAAAGTCCAACCACCGTCTACTACAATCACTTGCCCTGTAACAAAATCTCCTCCATCAATGATAGCTAAGGTCATATCTGCTACATCCTCAGGACTGGCAACCCTGTCTAGCAGAGTTCCATCTCTATATTGATCCACGTGCTCATTTTGACCATCCACCCAACGTGTTGTAACAACACCAGGTGCAATAGAGTTCACTCTAACATTTGGAGCTAATACTCTAGCAAGAGACTTAGTGACACTTATTCCCGCAGCTTTTGACGCTGCATATGCAATTGAGCTTCCATTTCCATTAATCCCTGCAATGGACGTGATATTTATAATACAGCCATTATTTTTTTTGAGATCTTGGGCGCATACACGACTCATGTAGAACATTCCTTTGACATTCACATTAAAGGCATTGTCCCAATATTCATCTATCAATCCATCTAAATCATTCAAAGGGACAAAATTGGTTGTTCCTGCATTATTGACTAAAATATCAACTCCCCCAAACTCCTTAAGAGCTTCTTGGTACAATCTCTCAACATCTGCTTGATTCGAAACATCTGCTTGACAAGCGATAGATTTAGCTCCTACTTTTTCAAGCTCAGCTAACGTCTTCTCCGCTTCGTCCCTACTTTTAGAATAGTTAATTACAATGTTTGCTCCTAAACTACCTAATTTCATTGCAATGGCTTTGCCAATCCCCGTACTTCCACCTGTTATAAGAGCTGTTTTTCCTCTTACTTGCATTTTTCACCCTCCTTCCACACATCAACCAATTTATGTTTAATTAACTATTTTATACCAGTTGTAGCAATTCCTTCGATAAGATACTTTTGGAAAGCAATAAAGAAAATAAAGATTGGAATGATTGATAGAATAGCCATTGCAAACATTGGCCCCCACATAGATTCACCCATTCCATCTAAGAATGCTCTTAACGCAAGTGTTACAGTCCAATTAGAAGGACTACTAAGGTAAATATATTGACTAAAGAAATCATTCCAAGTCCAGATGAATGTGAAAATGGACGTAGTCACTAGCGCAGGTGTCATTAAAGGTAAAACAATCTTTGAGAAGATCCTCACTGGACCGCACCCATCAACGCGCGCTGCATTATCCAACTCAGTAGGAATTCCACGTATAAATTGCACCATGAGGAAGATAAAGAACGCTTCTACACCTAAAAATTTAGGAACAATTAAAGGAAGAAACGTATCAACCCACCCTAAACTATTAAAAATAATATATTGAGGGATTAATACTACATGGAAAGGTAACATAATCGACCCTAACATAATGGCAAATAATAGTTTTTTATACGAAAATTGAAGTCTTGCAAACGCGTAAGCTGCCATTGAACAAGAAAGTAAGTTACCTAAGATACTTAAACCTACAATGATGAATGAGTTAATATAAAATGTAGAAAACGTAAAACCTGAAAGTCCACTCCACCCAGTACTGTAATGTTCAAACGTAATTTCAGAAGGCCATAGACCAATTTCGCTGAAGATTAAATTAGTTGGTCTTATTGAACTCACGAGCATCCATAGAACTGGATATAACATGACAAAGGCACCTAAAGAAAGAAGGATAACTTTCATAATTTGTCGACTTTTACTTTTATTTTCCATAATGCACCTCCTTACTCGCCGTAAAATACCCATTTTTTAGCTGATAAAAATAACAATCCAGTAAACGCTGCAATAATAACTAGTAGCACCCAAGCTAAGGCTGAAGCATATCCCATTTGGAATTCAGTAAATGCTTTAATATATAAGTAGAGCGTATAAAAAAGTGTTGAATCCATCGCTCCACCTGTTGCTCCACCAACGATATAGGCAGGTGTAAAAGCTTGGAACGCTCCAATTAGTTGCATGACAATATTAAAGAAGATAATAGGTGTTAAAAGTGGAATCGTTATTTTAAACAACCTTACCCAACGATTTGCACCATCAATCTCAGCAGATTCATATAATTCTGTTGGTATTTGTTTTAGACCCGCTAAGAAGATAACCATTGGTGCTCCAAACTGCCATACTAGTAATGCAATTAATGTATACACAGCGAATGAAGGATCAGCTATCCAACTATTTGGACCAAATCCAAAAATGCCGATAATATCATTGAAGATCCCTTCATACCCAAAGATTTGGCGCCATAAAATCGCAATTGCTACACTAGGTCCTAATAAAGAAGGAATATAGTATATAGCTCTAAAACCGGATAAACCCTTGATGCCACGATTTAAAATAGTGGCTAACGTAAAAGCCATAATTAATTGTAAGGGTACTCCGATAAATACATAAGTAATCGTGACTTTTAGCGATTGAACAAACCTACCATCAGATGTGAACATGTGAATATAGTTCGAAAATCCAATCCAATCTGGAGACTGGAACATGTTGTAATTAGTAAAGGAAAAATACAATGATGCTAGCATTGGAATTATTCCTAAAACAATTGCTCCTATAAGCCACGGCCCTAAAAAGATAATTGCTATTTTGTTTCTACTCCATGTTGTTTCTCTCACAATTAAGTCACCGCCTCTACTTTCAACTAGTGAGGGAAGCAGGGACGAACGTGTTGTTTCGTCCCTTTCCCGTTTTTAATCAGCAAGAATACCCTCAGCTTCTTTGAAAAACGCTTCTACTGCGTCTTCAACTGAAACCTGACCAAAAGCAACAGCTTCTGAGTGTCGTGTGTATGCAGATAAAATACTTGCAGAACCTTCTGGACGCATGTTTGTTACAGGAATATCTCCGACAACCCAATCGAAGTGCTCAAATGCTTGAACATTCATTGGTTGTAAATTAACTGATAAGTGATCTCGAACTTCTGCTGTACCAGGGATTCCATTTTCAGCTGCATAGATTTCAGTTGCTCGAAGATCGTTTACAAACCAATTGATTAACTTTGCTGCTTCTTCTTTATGTTCAGTATCTTTATTCATTAAAATCGCAGGAACTTGTAGTTGCTCTCCACCTTGATTAACCCCATCAGCCATCAAAGGAAAGCGTGTAATACTTAATTCAGCATCAGGCATGAAACCTTGGAACATTTGCGCTCTATTTGTTGGTCTGTCAAGGAATATAGCTTTTTCTTGAGCAAATAATGTACTTTCCTCTGGGATCCCAACTTGTTCAGCACTGATATGCGCTGGAGGAAGTGCACCCATGTCTCTTAATTCACTCCAATATGTCCAATAATCAGCTAAATCTTCTTTTGTAAAACCTAGAGTAGTCCCATCCTCACTGATGAATGAACCACCTCGTTGTACTGCCCAAATTTCAATAGCATGCTCCGTAGTAGTTGGGTCGTTGATAACAAATTCACCATCTGGGAGAGCATCAACAACTTTCTGTGAAAACGCTTTAAATTCTTCGTACGTAATATCTCCACCCGGTGGCTCTAATCCTAAGCTTTTAATTTTAGACTCATTTGTAAGAAAAGCTTGCATTGTGACACCTTTAGCTAACCCGTATAAATTTCCATTATACTTTCCTGCATCAATAACAGAGTCATCCCAAGAATCTAAATCTATAATTCCACTATCCACAAATTCATCCAACGGATAGGCAATATCTCTACTTAAGTACTCACTTCCAAAAAGCTGAAGGTGTAGACCGAAAATATCAGGAGCATTTCCGCCAGCAGCTTGAGTTGATAATCTAGTAAAATAGTCTCCCCAGCTTGCTGGTTCTCTTATGATTTTCACATGTGGATTTTGCTCCTCATATATATCTAGCATTTCATTGTATTTAGCATCACGCTCTGGTGTACCCCACCAAGCAAAACGAAATTCAACTTCCTCTTCGCCTACAACACCATCAGTAACATTTGATTCCCCTTGATCATTTTGACTTTCATCGGTACTAACTTCTTCATTTCCACCACAGGCTACAAGAATTAGCAATAAACTCATGAGTAATAAAGTACATTTCATCATTTTAATCATCGTACTAACCCCTCTCATTTTGTAAAGCGTTTTCATTTCATTGCAATGTATACTCTAGCTAACTCTCGCTACACTTATGTAGAGTGCCACCTCCTTCTTAGAATAAATTTAATATTTTTGAAAAAAGGGATATTTAAATAACGAAGGCAAGCATTATTGCTAAAACAGTTTAAATTTCTATTAGATTATGTAACAAGATAAATATTTCAACATATCAATACACCAACATGTAAATTGGTTGACCTTTAATTGGTCGACCTTCAATTGGTTGACCTTTAAATGTATTGTATAGTCTACCTTTGTACTTTGTCAACAATAATCTGAAAATTTATATTTTAAATTATTTATTTAGTCTCTTTTAGTACATCATGTGCACTGTAAAAGAAATTTCGGCATTTAACGAGGCACGCGGGGACGGTAATATAGATAAAAGTATTCATAAAACGACTTTTTCACCAGTCTTGATCCGTCCCCTTGCATCCCTTGTCCCGAAAACTTTTAGCCCCAGACTTTTATATAATTATTGCCTGCTTGCAAATTAGCAAGTGGTCCTAACACACTCTTTTCTTGCCTTTGCTTTCCTAATAAATCCTTATCCAAGATTACTTCGCTTCCATCTGGATTTTCAAATTCTGCATCAACAATAAGTGTTCTTTCTAGAGTTTTGGTAGATTGAATTTCTCCAAGTAATGACTCAAAATCTTCTGGAAGCCCAATAGAAAGATAAACTTCATTTCCTTCTTCGATAATTTTTAATTCTGGATTAAAGTTATCCGCTACAGCGCTTTCACTTTCTCTTTCAAACGATTCTGCACCATTATAGTATGCATTACAATTAATATATACCGGTTGCTCAACTTGATGGAATGTACGATGGTCACCACCTTCTTGATCCACTGTCTCGATGTATTCCTCAAGTGAAGTTGTATAACCTCTATAGTGAGCAGTACCAACATATTCATTTGTTATCTCCGAAGGGGTTTCTGCATAGGAACCAGCTACATTAATAGAATCATCGCCAATAAAGATATTATTATAGAATCGATCATCGCCACCATACACAGGAGCAAAGCCAGCTACCTCCGTACTATGTGGTACATGATATGGTGTTGCACGATCAAGCATTTTGCGTTGAATCATTTTCCCTCGAATTAGATTATTAATATAAGCTCCACCTTGAGCATGGTTATCTAACGCATAGTCTGCAGTTAAAATATTGTTATCAACAATATATGGACCACTACTAACTTCAACAAACAAGTCACGGTTATTTCTATAAAACAGATTCCTGCTCACTTTTGTACCTTGTGTCTGCCAATCTAACCATGTTCCTAGCGAGCAGTCATGAATACGATTGTCATGAATTTGAACGTCAATTGCTGCGTGTAATTTAATGCCCGCAATCTCATGTCCATAAAACTCACGCTTTAGTGCAATATTGTAAATGTGGTTATTATAAATTTCACTGAATACGCAACCTAGATGACCTACCACACCATTTTGACCACAATCATAGATTGTGTTATTTCGGATAATATGGGAACCAATTTTTTCTTTACTCCAACCAATTTGTCTAGCAGAAAAGACTGACTCTAGCTGATATTGATAGCCTGGCTTATCTTTGCGAATACTGCGATCGTTATGACCCGTTGAAGCTTCTTTACCAATACTGATTGCACTACATTTTGCATCATGGATAATATTATCCTCGATAATCCATCCTTTACTCCAATTAGGCCCTATTAATCCTGGTTGATCAGCTGTTGGCGGAGTCCATGGAGTTGCCGCCTGAGCCATTTCAAAACCTCTAACCGTAATATAATTGATACCAATTTGTTCTGGATAAAAACAAGCTTTACGTACATTGATCTCTACTACTTCTTCATTAGGATTTGCTCCGTGAAAATTAGCATAGATGGTTGTTTTGTTATCATCTACTTCTGTATACCAAACATATTTTGTTTGTTCTTGGTTATGGACAGGAACAACTGTCTTTGTCCAGTGGTCTAACACTTCTGTTTTTACTTCTGGATCTTTTAACTGTTCAAAAGTTTCCGCCTCATAAAAGGACATGCTATTTAAATAAACATCACCTAGGTGTCTTCCAGGGTTATACACAACCCAGTCCCCGAAAATCTCTTCTTTGTATGGATTAAAATCTCCGAAAAATTCATTTCGTAATTCAACTTTCCAGACAGTTCCTTCGACCTGTTCCCAATCTTGAATTTGCTCTGAGCCTTTAATGACAACTTTTTCACCTTCAGCTGCCTGATATGTAATTCTTCTATACTCACTTAATCCTGCAAACTTTGGTTTCACCCATTCCCGATATTCTCCTTCATGGACAATAACAGTATCTCCTGCTTGAGCAATAGAAGCCGCCTTATTGATTGTCAAGAATGGATTCTGTTTTGTTCCCTCTGCATGATCCGAACCATTTTTTGCTACATGATATTCAAATGCCATTATACTTCCTCCTTTTAATATTAGAACTAGCTTCATTATAGGAGAAAAATTCAGTTTAGTTCTATTCAAAATATAGTATAATGTAAGACAATATTAGTGTTTGTTTTAAGGGGGCGAAGCCAGTGGGTTTTTTTGAACATCACGGAGTTGAAGAAAAAGAATTCTTTCGCTCTTCTAATCTAGTTAATTTCACCTTTCCTCTTCACTTTCACAGAGCTTATGAACTCATTATTATTAATGAAGGAGAATTACTAGTAAGTATTGACCAAAAAGATTATGTAATGAACAAAAATGATATCGCATTCATTTTTAATAACCAAATGCATGAATTTAAAACCTTGGATCATTCCAATATTTCCATCGTTATCTTTTCACCTGAATTAATTGGAGATTTTTTTATGAAATATAAGGGGTATATCCCAGAAAATAATGTGATTCACTTAAGGAAAGCGTTCGATTTAAATAATCTAGACTCTATTTATAGACAGAAAAGTTTCCTGTATGATATTTGCGGTACATTGGTCGATAATACTAAATTTCTTCCCGTAGAACACTCAACAAAAACGGAAATATTACATAAAATTCTCCTTTATGTCGATAGGAATTATAATGAGGATTGTACGCTTAAAGTTATAGCTAAACAATTACAATACGATTATACCTACCTGTCTAAACTTTTTGTACAAATGACAAATATGAGCTTTACTGAATACTTGAATCAATATCGAACTTCCCAAGCCTGTTATCTATTAAAAAATAGTTATCAATCGATTAGTGAGATAGCTATGAATTGCGGTTATAATAACCTTAGGTCATTCAATCGTAATTTCAAAAAAATCACAAGCCATTCACCTAAAAAGTTTAGAGAATTAGCCTAGGGAAATTAGCTTGAATTTATAAGTTAACTCTTCGATTAAAAATCAGGACCTAGTTCATAGGAATGCAAATGTTGTTTATTTTAATAACCCAGATTTCATCCACAAAAAAGAGGTTATGTCACTAAGAAGAAGCAACATTACAAGACAAGCAAGACACGAGGTTGAAGTAAGCACAAAAAGAATCGACTGGAAGAAGAAAAAAATGAACGGACTAAAAAATAGGTTAATTACTATAGGCAAAGGCTCTTTAAAGTCCTCGCCCTTTTAAACTTACCACCACCCTTATGCCAAGGGTGTTTTTTTATGATTTCAAGGTCACTTCTACAGCAAAAACACTCTTAAATTTCAAAAAACTAAAAAACTGTCACTGACGTTCACTGAGCTTCACTGACCTTCACTGAGCTATCTAACCGGTACTAACCTCCACTCAGCCGCTTTGGGGAATATACTGAAGCACTGCTAAAATAAAATTATTCTAATCTTACTGGAGGAATGCACTTTGGCTAAAGATCAAATTCGCATAGTTGATACAGATATACACGAACGTGTTCAATACAAGGATATCCTAGAATACCTTGATGAACCTTTTAAACATTACATTACGAATTGCAATTGGATTCAAGAAAAACATATGCCCTATACCCAACCGGCTGTAGCAGGTGTAGACCGGGCTGACGCTATTCTTCCTGACGGCCGTCCTGCCGGATCAGATCTGCCGTTTATGCAAAAACAGTTACTGGACGATATCGGCCATGAGTACGGTATTTTAACAAGTGCCTTAGATCCGTCTCCTTCATCCATGCATGGTTGGTATGAAATGGCAACAGCATTAGCCACAGCCTATAATGATTGGCAAATTGCTGAGTGGTTAGAAAAAGACGACCGTTTATATGGGTCCGTGCATATCGCTGCCCAAGACCGCGACGCAGCTATTAAAGAGATTGAAAGAGTCGGTCCCCACCCAAAAATGGTACAAGTTTTGCTTCCGATTGATGATATTATGTGGGGCGATCCATACTATCATCCGATATTTGAAGCCGCGCAAAAACATAATTTAATGATCGGCATGCACCATAATGAACCCCCTGTTTATTACGGAAAATGGCCTAGATACTTTATTGAGTGGCATACATTAATCCCTACGGCCCATATGAAACAAGTAACCAATATGATTTTCAATGGGGTATTTGATAAGTTTCCTAATCTAGGTCTCATGATGATTGAGGGTGGATTTACTTGGGTACCGCATATCATGTGGAAAATGGATCAGCAATACCGTGACCTGCGTCATGAAGTACCTTGGTTAAAAAGAAAACCGAGTGATATTTTCAAAGACCAAATTCGAGTTACCACCCAACCAGCCGAAGAGCTTACTAAAAAAGAGTTTATGTCTCTTATTGAACAAATGGGCTCAGATGAAATACTATGCTTTTCAACGGACTACCCTCACTGGGATTATGACTCGCCAACACGTGCACTGCCGAATATGGACCTAGACCTAAAAAAGAAAATTTTCGCAGAGAACGCAAAAGCGTTTTATCCAAAACTGCCGAATTCGCAGGAGGGTTAAACATGAAAGAACAAATTGTATGTAAAACAACAGATTTAGAGCCCGGGCAAATGATGGAATCTTTTTTCGGAAAACATAATGTCTTGATTTGCCGTACGCTAGACGGTGAATTTTATGCCTTTTTAAATCAATGTACCCACCAGGGTGCTAAGCTTCATACTGGCATGATTTGCGGTGCAACGACTGATAAAAGTAAGCCAGGAGACTACCACTACTGTCGTGAGGGCGAAATTATCCGTTGCCCATGGCATGGCAGAGAATTCGATATTAAAGACGAGGGTAGAATGTTAGCCAGCACTAACAAAAAACTACCTAACTATAAAGTACGCGTAGAAAATGAAGATGTAATAGTCTACAAATAAAGAATCAAAAAAAGGTGAAATTCTATGAATCAATCTAAAAACGCAGTTGACGTAATTATAATTGGAGCCGGTCCTGCCGGTTTATTCTCTGCCTTCTATGGAGGTATGCGCGAAATGTCTGTTAAAGTGATTGACAGCCTCCCGCAAGTCGGCGGACAGCTAATGGCATTATATCCAGAAAAATACATTTATGATGTTGCCGGATTTCCAAAGATATTAGCAAAAGACTTAGTCAATCGACTAGAAGAGCAAGCAAAGCAGTTCGCCCCTGACATATGCCTTGAAGAAAACGTTCAATATGTTGAAAAACTAGATGAGCAGCTTTTTAAAATAACCACAACGAAAGACGTTCACTATACCAAAACAGTGGTTATAACTAGCGGGGCTGGCGCCTTCCAACCTCGCCGTCTTAAGCACCCCGAGGCTGGTAAATACGAAGGAAATAACCTGTTGTACTCAGTTACGGACCTTCAATCATTCCAAGGCAAAAAAGTGTGTGTAGCAGGCGGAGGTGACTCAGCAGTCGATTGGGCGCTTATGTTAGAACCAATCGCAGATGAAGTCTCACTCGTCCATCGTAGAGATGTGTTTAGAGCACATGAACACAGTGTAGATCTATTAAGAAAATCAAAGGTCCAAACCAAAACCCCTATGGTAATCGACGATATAAACGGCCAAGATGGGCTGATCAAACAGGTCGTCATTAAAGAGAAGAAAGGAAATAGATCCGAGACATTAGAAATAGACACTTTAATCGTTAACCATGGCTTTCTTTCAGACATTGGCGCGATTAAAGAGTGGGGATTACAACTTGAGAAAAATGCAATCGTAGTAAATGAGAAGATGGAAACCAATATCCCAGGAATTTATGCAGCCGGTGATATTGCGACACATGCTGGTAAAGTAAAACTAATTGCATCGGGATTTGGCGAAGCCCCTATCGTCATAAGCCAAGCGAAGCATTATATCGACCCAAATGTGAAAGTGCAGCCTCCTCATAGTACAAGCGTGCTAGGCGGCGCATAATACCAGCTTTCATTTACAGTCTTTAGAAGGAGGAAAAAAACTATATGAAAGCAAAACAAATGTTCATAAATGGAGAATGGCTTGATGCGATTCATGGCCAAACACGTGACATTATTAACCCATTCAATCAAGAAGTCATTGCGACTGTAGCAGAAGGCGATCAATTAGATGCAAAAGCTGCGATAGCCGCAGCTAGAAAAGCATTCGATCAAGGCGACTGGGCTATCACACCTGCTAAGGAGCGAGGGGCAATCGTTCGGAGAATTGCTGAGCTAATTGAAAGAGATAAAGAGGAATTAGCGAATCTTGAATCCTTAGATACGGGCAAAACAGTCGAAGAAAGCCGTGTTGATATGGATGATATCGCCGGAGTTTTTCGTTATTATGCAGAGTTAGCTGATAAAGACGGCGGGGAAATGATTGATTCCCCGATACCAAACACCGTAAGTAAGGTCGTACGTGAGCCTGTTGGTGTTTGCGGGCAAATCACACCGTGGAACTATCCCTTATTGCAAGCATCATGGAAACTAGCACCCGCATTAGCGACCGGCAACACTCTCATTATGAAGCCAAGTGAAATAACTCCTCTTACGACCATTAAAGTGTTCGAATTAATGGAAGAATCCGGAGTACCGGCCGGAGTTGCGAACCTCGTACTAGGCCCTGGCCATACAATAGGTGCAGAACTATCCGATCATAAAGATGTAGATTTAATTTCTTTCACGGGAGGACTTGAAACCGGCAAGAAAATTATGCAATCTGCCAGTGTAAATGTAAAAAAAATTGCCCTTGAACTAGGCGGAAAAAACCCTAATGTCGTCTTTGCTGATGCAGATTTTGAAACGGCAATAGATCAAGCAATGAACGCTGTATTTTTTCATGCAGGACAAATTTGCTCAGCCGGAACAAGGCTTATTATCGAAGAAACCATTCATGATAGATTTGTCAATGCTTTAGCAGATCGTGTGAAGAATATTAAATTGGGCAGCGGTTTTGATGAAAAGACTCAAATGGGTCCGTTAATCTCTGCTGAGCATTTAGCAAAGGTCGAAAATTATGTTGAAACAGGCAAAAAAGAAGGAGCGAAGGTTATCGTTGGCGGGAAACGCCCAGAAGACCCTGAACTCCAAAATGGATTCTTTTATTTACCAACTATTTTCACAGATTGTACAACCGACATGAACATTGTACAAGATGAGGCTTTCGGGCCAATTATTACAGTTGAAACTTTCACAACAGAAAACGAAGCTATCCAACTAGCTAACGACTCCATCTACGGTCTTGCCGGCGGTGTATGGTCAAATGATATTGCTAAAGCCGAGCGTTGCGCAGCAAAAATGCGCATGGGAACTGTTTGGATTAACGATTTTAATCTATACTTCCCTCATGCACCATGGGGCGGTTATAAACAGTCTGGTATTGGCCGTGAGTTAGGGAAGCTTGGTTTAGAAGAATACACAGAAACAAAACATATTTTACACAATTTAAAACCAGAACCTATTAACTGGTTTTAAGTAAAGCTATTATGAAAGGGGATGTCCCAACAAAAGACCTAATTAGGTGTTCATTCTAATTAGATCTTTTTTGCGTTTTTGTATATTAAAAACCAGCTGAAAGTTAGCTAAAAAAGGCGACCTTTTTAGGCCCCCTTTTTTATACACTAAATTCTAACCTTTTCCCTAACCTCTTCTTCCTTCATCAATTGTTTCACCCTTTGATCAATTCGCTCGATCTCTATTGATGCATTTCTCCACCAGTTCCGGCTCCAAATCCGTTCAATGGTCCATCCTCGATTTTCAAGGAAGAGTTGACGGTACACATCTCGTTCTTTTGCATTTTTGGCGCTATGATACATCGCACCATCACACTCGACTCCAAGAATATAGCGATGAGGATCGTTCGGATGAATGATCGCTAAGTCGATGCGATAGCCTGACATCCCGACTTGGGTGTCAACCTTGTATCCTAAATGAAGCAGCTGTTTGTATACTTGTTCTTCAAATGGCGAATCAAAACTTACATCGGTCTGTTTTGTTCGAGTATTGGAGCTGTCCCTCACATCATTAACCACCGCTTTGATTTGATCGTGATCTATTTGCGAGACGGCTCTTACGTATTGCAAATAAGATTTTAGTATTCTTGGGCCGATATGAGCTGTACTCGCTACATTTAATTCTTCTGGTTCGACACTAGAAACTACAATAATCCCTTCTTTTGCACGCGTAACAGCAACATTCAAACGATTTTCACCGCCTTGTTGATTTAACATCCCGAAACGATTATAGATTCTTCCTTCCTCATTTTTCGCATAACCAATGGAAAAGAGAATCACATCACGTTCATCCCCTTGGACATTTTCGATATTCTTCACAAAAATACGTTCATCTAATTCCTTGCTCATCACTTGATTATATAGCATCTGAAACTCTCGATCATCTTGTACTTTTTTATCAATGATATCTAAAATTTTATCTTGTTGTTTAGCATTGAATGTGATCACACCAAGGGTTTTATTCGGATCTTTAATTAGCAATTGTTTGATTTTCTCGACAACTGCTTGTGCTTCGATTTCATTTGACTGATTGACCCATAGTCCATCGACTTTCTTCCATTGTAAAGCGGGTGGTTCTCGTAATGGTTCAACATTTGGTGCAATTTGCACTTGCCCTTGATAAAAGGCATGGTTTGAAAAGTTAATTAAATCCTCATATTTGGAACGATAATGCCATTGGAGGATTTTTTCTGGAAAGCGACGTTTAGCCAGGTTTAATAAACTTTGCGAATCATCGATGTCGTACTCCTCTTCATCTTCGTCACCAGACACGGAACTTTGGAACATACTAAATGGAGGAAGCTGTTTCTCATCGCCTGCAACAATCACTTGTTTTGCACGATAAATCGCTGCAATGCTGCTTTCCACTGTACATTGAGATGCTTCATCAAAAATGACGAGATCAAATAATCCTTCCTCAAGTGGGAAGATCGATGAAACGGTTTCTGGGGACGTTAGCCAAACGGGCAGCACATCCAACAGTCCATCGTGTGCAAATTCTTTAATCACTTTACGTAGTGGCCAGATTCTTCTTTTCTTCGTCACTTGATGGTTAAGTTCTTTTACACGTCTTCCTTTCTCCGCCTTTACATGCAGCGTTGCTTCACTTAACTCATGGCGCAAGAATTTCTTGGCAACTTCCCTCTTCTCATCAATCCCCTTTGCAAACAATTCGCGAATTCGCTCAAATTCATTAGTTGAGATTTTCTTCACATCAGGATGATTCGTTTCCACTTGATCGATCCAATGAATAAACGTCGAGTTTCGGACGAGCTCTATCCAAACTTCCGGCAATGATGACGTATCGGTCAATTGTTTCTCTTTCAGCTTTTCAACGACTCTTTTTACTAATTCCGTACTATTTTCTAAATAAGAATCCATTTGTCGTAAATCTTCAAAGTCTTGATGGATATACTCCAAAATCTTATCAAGCTCTTCTATTGGAATATCGCCTTCAGACACTCGTTGTTTCATCTGATCGACAACGTCCTCATCGATATAGGTTTTTAGCTTCTCAATTTGTTTCGCCATTGCTTGTGTCTCATTCGAAAGCTCATACATGATTTTTAAGCCTTCGCGAATCGTAAGCCATTCAGTTGAAGAAACTCCTTTAAACTTTTGACCGTTTAATAGTTCCTCAATGATTTGTTTGCCTGTAAACGACGTCCACCACCAAAGGCGCAAACCTTGAAGGGTTCGCTTATTTTCAGGGTCTAGGTCTCCATAAATTTTCCCGAGTTTATCATTTACGAGCCACGTATATGCTGGTGTAATCTTTTCATGATTGAGTGTGTTCAAATACTCTACAGATGACTGCGCCTTTGTCAGTACATCTTGTATTGTCTCGACTACATTTAACTTATCCTTCATTTCCATGAAAGCAAATGACTTTCTCATTTTGAGTGGATAATCATCTTTTCCAAAGCGTTCATACCATTCACCGTACGTATACACGGCAGCAAGAGTTTCCTCTAAAGCCGTTTTGTTGAACTTCTGTAGAATGTCGCTAACATCTAACAAATGAGCCATACCTTCCATCGGTTTTGCCTGCCCGTAAAGGTCGTATAATCGATAACCAAAATCTTGGTATTCAAATAACGTCGTTGAAATCGAATTTAGCAATGCTTCTTGAGAAGCAATTCTCTCAGACAATTCCTGTAGCTCTTGACCTGCTTGATTAAATAACAATTCTGGCTGATTCAATAGCTGTTCAATCTGTCCATAGAGCGCCTTGCGATCATGTTTTTCATCATGAATAAGTGCACTATGCTGAGCAAGAGTCAGGCTTTCTAAGCGTTGATAGATCACATCAAGAGCGGCACGCTTTTGACAGACAACGAGCACCTTCTTTTTGTGATGAAGGGCATCTGTAATGAGATTGACAATCACTTGTGACTTACCTGTTCCTGGTGGTCCATGCACGACTAAGCCTTTCTGATAACGCGCCTCATCTAATATTTCTTCTTGTGAACCATCTGTCTGCATTAAAAAAAGTTTATCTTGCTCTTTAACTACCGAACCAGCGAGTCGGTCCCTTTCATTTTCTTCAGAAGGTAATAATGAGGAATCGACGTTGTCATCAGTCGGATCGATGAGTTCCTGTGCCAACGCTAAATCGTCTTCTTCATTTAATTGAATCATCTGGTCGTAATCTTTAACGATCGCCGAACCACCTTGAGGAAAATTACCAATCACCGCATGCTTCAATAGTGTTACGTTCACCTCGTTAGGAATCTCTTCGCGCCTGAACTCCCTTAAGCGAGTAATTTCCCCTTCTTGCACTTGTATTTCTGGAAACACACCTACTAACAATTCCTTCCATTGCGTAAAATCATGAGTGGTTGCGATTTCACTTAACCCATCTAACCAGTCCTCCGAAAAGGTCATGCTATTTACCTTTCTTAATGCCAGAAACAACGTACGGTTGATTTGCGGTTCATCATCAGAGTGTTTTAAGAGCCATTTTTGTTGAATCACTCGATCCTTTTCTAATCGAATAGGATATAAAAACAAGGGAGCTTGAAAAAAGGTGCCATCAACCATCGTCCCTTGAATAAATGGGTATCCTAAGTAAAAATCATAGACTCCTGTTTCATCCTCGATGGCTTTCATATTCCGAAATAAATCCGTCACTTTTCTAGATAGTAACAAAGAATCATCGTCATTTATGTTTACTGTAAAAAGTGGAATGTCACTTGTTGAATTAATAAGAACGTTAGTGACGACACTTTCTGATATTCCAGCTTCAATTTTGCGGTCTAATTCCGTTACATCCAAACTCCATTTGTTATATAATTTCAGCAATCGAATCGAACGGTTCCGCTTACTAATATCATTTAACTTATCTCGCATATGGACCAATGTATCTTTCATATTTAACCCCTTTCTTCGTGTCTTATGTCATAAACTATATGTAAACAAACGGAAATTATATTTACTTTTCGACTAATCGTAATTACATAATTTTAACAAAGACAAGGGGGAAAGACCAAAGAAATTGTCGAAAATAAGAAAAGTATTGGGGTGCAGTTCAGTTTCCTAGTCCCCTCGTCCCACATAAAATAGATCCCTCTGATATCAAAGGGATCTACACTCTACCTATCTAATTAAATCGCTCCCGTAACCCAAGCCACGATCGCCATCACAATTGTCGTTCCAAACGCCCACTTAAATATAAACTTCTGATGATCCCCAAGCTCTACCCTAGCTAACCCAATTAATAGGAACGTTGCCGCCGTTAATGGACTAAGCGGGAATCCTGTTGTCATTTGTCCCAATATAGAAGCGCGCGCCATTTCAATAGAAGCCACCCCATACATTTCGGCAGATTGACTTAAGACTGGCAGCACTCCAAAATAATACGCATCCGGTGTAAAGAGAAGACTGATTGGCATACTGATTACGGCTACTAGAAGAGCCATCGATCCGCCTACCCCGTCAGGAATAATGTTAACCATCGCTAAAGCCATCGCTTCAATCATTCCTGTTCCACCTAAAATCCCTGTGAAGATTCCTGCAGCAAATATAATAGAAACAACTGTTACCATACCAAGCGCCTGACTTTTGACTTGCTCTTGTTGATCTTCAGGTTTTGGATAGTTAATGAGTAAGGCAACAGCAAATGCTACCATAAAGACAATCGGCAGGGGCAGCCATACTTTTATTAAAGCCACAATAGCTAAAACCGTTATCGCTAAGTTAACAAGAAATAGTTTTGGTCTACGCATTTTGCGATCTTCATCGGAGAGTTCCTGATGATAGTTGTATTCGAAATCTTGCACACCTAACCGTTTTCTTTCTCTTTTCCCAAGAATGTAGGCAACAAATAATACCCAAATGATTCCTGCAATCATGGCTGGAATGAGAGGAGAAAAAATCGCGCTTGGGTCTAATCCTAACGCACTTCCTGCTCGTGCAGCCGGTCCGCCCCATGGCATCATGTTCATAATTCCTGCCCCTAGAGCAACGACCCCAGCTAATACGAGACGACTCATTTTCAATTTTTCATATAATGGCAAGAGCGCTGGAATCGTAATTAAAAATGTTGATGCACCTGAACCATCCAAATGTGTAACCATCGCAATAACCGCTGTTCCGACTACAATTTTTAATGGATCACCTTTCACCATTTTTAAGACTCTAGATATGATCGGATCAAATAAACCTGAATTGTTCATGACACCGAAAAATAGAATTGCAAAACCTAACATTATTCCCGTTGGGGCTACACTTTGAATCCCTTCAAGCATCAAAGGGCCGATCTCTGCACCAAAGCCTCCTATTAACGAAAATACTAACGGAACAATAATTAGAGCTACGATGACAGAAACCTTTTTTGTTAAAATTAAAAATAAAAACACCGCAATCGTCAAAAACCCCAACGTCGCTAACATATGATTCCTCCTCGAAGATTTTTTGTAAAGCGCTTACATTTTATGGATAATCTACCTAACAATTAAGAAGGTAGATTGACTTCCATTTCTAACAACGCGCTGCTTAAGCTCTTTCCATGAGTATCTAACGCAAGCGATGTCGTGACCCCTCCTAGCAAACTATTCTTGCAAACAAAGTTGTATGCTTTAATCGATGACACATCATATCGGATGACTTCACCATCGATAATATCTTTTAAATGCTCTTTCACTTTTTCGGCGGTTACAACTTGGCCGAGCCATTGATAATCTTCTTCTTTATATGGAATAAGTGATAGGTTAGAGGTATTTCCTTTATCCCCTGCCCTGCTATGTGCAACCTCATATAGTTTAATTGTCTTACCGTTCATAATGGAACACCTCCACATTTACCTGTTTATCAATGACTTCTCTTTCTAATAACGTAGATACAACACCTACACATTCGGAAACTTTCTTCCGTGCTCCTCCGCCTCCGTAAGGACCATTCGTATAAAGGGCTTCTACTTCATTTCCTAATCGTTTGGCGAGATCTTGATTTTCACATAGCGCCGCAGCACGGAGTCTAACCTCATACGGGTAATGTGTACCAAAACTCGTTCGGTGCACCGAAGTACATCCAATTAGATCGATTCGCATATCTGGAATCTCTTTAGATAGACGTCTTTTTAAAATATCTTCAGCCATCTTCCCTCGTTCAACAGCCGTTGTCCCGGCATAAGAGATTTCCCCTTCACTTAAATAGCCTGCATGATAACCAATCGATACCTTATAACTGCTTGGTTTCTTTTTCCCTGACCCTCCAGAAACCTTCACTTCGTTTTCACCAACTTCAATGAGTTTTACATTAGAAAAATCTGCTGTAACATCTGGAGTTATATAGTGAGCAGGATCATGTACTTCATATAATAATTGTTCTTTCACAGTCATCAGATTCACAACTCCACCAGAGTCTGGTGTCTTAGAAATGACTGCTGTGCCATCTTCCTGAATTGTGGTGTATGGGAATCCTAATTTAGCTACGTCCGGTACTTCCTTCATCCCTGAGTCGGCGAAGTATCCTCCTGTAATTTGTCCCGCGCATTCTAGTAAGTGCCCAATCACCGTTCCTTGACCTAGCCTCTCATAATTGTCTATCTCCCATCCGTAGTAATCAATCATTGGTGCAAGAAACAGCGATGGATCCGCTACTCGACCTGTGATGATGATATCGGCACCAGTTTTTAATGCTGGAAGCAGGGCCTCAACTCCTAAGTAGGCATTTGCAGAGATTGTTTGATAGTCTTTTACTGTATTTTTATTTTCTAAAATCTCTTGCTCTGTATCGAGTTCCTTTACGACATCATCGCCGGTCACGACAGCAACCTTGCATGAGATAGCTAGCTCTTTCGCAATTTCGATTATTTTTTTTGCTGCTGCTGTAGGGTTAGCAGCCCCCATATTCGTGATGATTCGAAATCGTTTTTCATCGAGGACCGGTAACAATGCATACATTCGGTCACTCAGTAATGGGTCATACCCTTTGGTAGAATCCTTCTTCTTTTCTTTTTGGGCAATCGCAATCGTTCGTTCTGCTAAGCATTCTAACACTAAATAATCTAAATCTACTTTTTGAGCTAACTTTACTGCTGGCTCAAGACGATCCCCTGAAAAGCCAGCTCCACTGCCTATTTTCAACATAACAATTCACCTCATTTATCTGACTACAGTCTTTTTTACTGTGAAAACTTCTTCTGTTTTTCTCTAATGGTGTTTCTTTCTAACAAAAAACCTAACCTCATTCACCTATCCTCCTTGAAACCGGTGCTTACTTAACAAAATGCAACATCTGTGCCAAAATAAAAAACGCTTCATGTAAGCGTTTTTATCTAAATAGTTTCTAATTTTTTAGAAATCGAATTTTGTATAACGTCGTTTTTTCAGTTCAAAACCTTGGTTGGATCTAGATTTCTAAAAAGTTAGAAATATTGAAGCCGAATTCTAATTTTTTAGAAATCAGCAATATTATATTTTTTCATTTTGTTATAAAGTGTGGCTAATGACACTCCTAATGCTTCAGCTGCTCTTTTTTTGTTTTCAAGTCCTGGCCCATACTTTGATAAAGCTTCTGTTATTACTCTTCGCTCCGTCTCGTCAACGGCTTCTTTTAATGAAAAACTATTCGTCCTGTTGTCGGGGCCAGTCATTTCGCGATTGTAAAATGTACTTGGTAAATGTTCAGGTAAAATCTCGCCCCCATCCGTCATACAAATCGCATAATCAATCGTATTTTTCAATTCTCTCACATTTCCAACCCAGTCATAAGCTTGGAGAATAGCCAGGGTTGATTCATGTAACCGGTAGAAGGGTTCTCTTTCTAGATGACTGTCATGCTTACTTAGAATGAAATCAACAATCTTAGGAATATCCTGCTTTCGCTTCCTGAGCGGAAGAATTTCAAGATGTAACACATTCAAACGGTAGAATAAATCCTCACGAAATAGATTTTTCTCAATGAGTTGTTGAAGATCACGGTTCGTTGCTGCAATGACCCGTACATCTATTTGTCTTTCTCTCGCTTCTCCCACTCTTCTAATCGTATTTTCCTGTAAGACACGCAACAGCTTTGCCTGCAACTCGTAAGATAATTCTCCAATTTCGTCTAGAAAAATCGTTCCTGAATTAGCTATTTCAAATAGTCCTAGTTTGCCCCCTTTTTTCGCACTCGTAAAAGTCCCTTCCGTATAGCCAAACAGCTCACTTTCAATTAGTGATGCAGGAATCGTTGCACAATTCACTGGAATAAACGGCTGATCAGCACGAGAACTAGCATTATGAATCGCTTGAGCAAACAGTTCTTTTCCGGTTCCACTTTCCCCGATAATTAACACCGGTAAATGAGATTCCGCCGCTTTTTTCCCTAAGTAGGCAACCTCTTTTAACCCACCTTCTGTACCAATAATCTGATCAAACGTGTATTTTGCTTGGTACAAGGATCCCATCTGCTTTTTTAGCTGCGAAAGCTTCTGCTTGTTTTTCTCTAGTTCTTTTGAAAGCTTATGTACTTCTGTTAACCCTTTGCAGATCGAAACGGCTCCAATAATTTCTCCGTTTAAGAGAATAGGAGCCATATCGACAACATATTCAACATTGCCTTCTTGTCGATACACACCGATCCGTTCCTTCCCGTCTTTTAACGTCTCAACCAATTGAGCTTTCGGCCGAACAGACCGAAGTGGTTTGCCAATAATGTCTTCAGGTTTTACTCCGGTAATTCGGGTGTATTCTGGGTTAATTAATCTTACAATTTCACCCGAGTCTATTACGAGTACCCCGTCGTGAATGGAATGGATGGCGGCTTTGAACCATTCTAGTTGGTCTTTAAGGGAAAGGTCTTTTAGGTTTTCGTAAGGCATTGTGGAACCCTCCTCGTAAATTTATCCTTAATCACTACATAAAAAAATATTTTTCTAATGGCTAACCCTTATTTTAACAGGGTAATTCTAGTTTTTTCACTTGATCTTTTTAAAAGATGTATATTGACAGAGTAAATTTTCTCATACTACACTATGTAAACGCTGACATAGTGTAGTAGTTTGGAAAATACCTAGAATAAAAGGAGGATTAAATACTTAATAATTCAAATATTCCTACTCCTGTTTTATTGTTTTTTCTGTGTTACGTCTTTTAACGCTCTCAACCATCAAAATCGAATTTGGAGGGGATATTATGAAAAATAGCAGACTGAAATTTTTCGTAGGAAGTTCGTTACTAACCGTTTCTTTTTTCTTGCTCTTTACTATGACGACCATGGCAAGCAGTAACCAAAATAACGGGATCGTAGCCCCACCTGTTGCCTCTCATGAATCAGGTCAATACTACAAAGAACAGGTTGTGACGCTAGATTCTACTACACCTAGTACACAAATCTATTATACGACTGATGGTAGTCTCCCTACGAACAATAGCACTTTGTACTCTGAACCAATTGAAGTAAGTGAAGATGTCACAATTAAGGCCGTGGCTGTACGTGGGAATGGGAATGGGAATGGGAATGGGAATGGCAAGGCGCTTAGTAAAAGTAATGGAAATAATCATAGTGAAATAGTAACATTCACATATAAATTTTTGACTAGAGAAGATATTGCTGATCAATTTCTAGTATTTGAATATAATAATATGCCATACCGTCTTTATGTTCCGGAAAACTACGACTCTTCCGTTTCGTACCCTCTCGTTTTATTCCTACATGGCGGTGGAGAACGTGGAACAGACAATGAAAAGCAACTAACTGCCAATGATGGTGCGGTAATCTGGGCTGCCCCTGAAAAACAAGCTAAAAATCCAGCTTTCGTCCTTGCTCCACAGGCAAGAAACCAACATGACGGCGGCTTCGGCATCACGAGAAATTCTGATAACATTGTAGATTTAACTAGAGTCTTTGAATTTTCTGAAGACCTAGGTACGGCTTATGAGATTCTTCAAAAAGTATTAGGAGAATACAACATTGATTCAAATCGCCTTTATTCAACAGGTCTCTCCCAAGGTGGATATGGAACGTTCAACTTAAATATTGAGTATCCTAATCTCTTTGCTGCAATGGTCCCAATTGCTGGTGGAGGAAATCCAGAAACTGCACATATTCTAAAAGACAAACCTTTTGGGCATTCCATGCTGAAGACGATGCCATTATTCCCGTTGCGCATACAAGAGATGCGATTGAAGCTATAAGAGAGGCTGGAGGCAATCCGATTTATACTGAATACCCTAAAGAATTAGGATATAACCATGGTTCATGGGTTCCTGCTTACGATAATCAAGACATGATTGATTGGATGTTTGCACAGGTTAAGCGTTAGGGATAAAAAACAACAATCCCCCTCCCGTGACAACGGGGGGATTGCTCTTCGACTGAAAGCCTTTGTTACTGACCAAACCCTAAAGGGCCATGAGCGGTTGGCTAATTGTACTATTTGGGCCTATCCTCTTTTTTCAGTTCCCATATGCTGCAAGGAAAATTGTTAAACATAGAAGGTGAGATAGTACGATTCATGCGGTAAATACGTCACGCCTCTCTATCTAAACTCATGTTTTGGCAAAGATGAAGTTATTCTTCACAGGAAAACTAAGCTCTATATTAATGATAAAAGTTATGTTTTTCATCTTTTACATTTTATTTCCAACTAACTTCCCATCAGTAACAGATAAACCACTAGGGATCCAACAATACATATAAAAAACCATTAACTATAGATACCAAGAGAAACCTTACAGGACGATTCACAAAATTCTTACTTAGTGAGTCATGTTCCCTTTTCTTCAATTTAAATCTTTCGCTTTATCCCAACCATTATGATATGTTCAAAGAGAAACTGGGACACCTCCCCTCCCCATACGCCCTGAAAAACCACGTAATATTAAGTATTAAGATGAATTCATTAGATACAATCGTTTTCAATGTATTTTCCCGGTCATTTTAGACTATTGTTTAGCTGAAGTATATGCACGTTCTAACAGATAAGATCTAATTAGATGCTAATTCTAATTAGATTTTTTTTGCATTATTTGCCTTACAAGTTGCCTCTCAAATACCAATACTACCTTCGTTCTCGTTCAAATTCCTTTAAAAAAAGATTCCTGTCCTCCACGGTTTTAACGATTTTGAGGGACAGGAACCTATAACAACACTAGTCAAGAAAATGAAGTTGAACGCCCTCAACATAAAGTTTAGATAGACCAAAATAAGGACGACTTTCAGGGTGCGAAAGTTGAGTCATTCATCTTTTGATTACATATTTTTCAGATTTCTCCTCAATCCTAATTCGCCTTTTGATGAGGAGCTATATCTGTTGTTTCTAGTTCACTTTTTTTTCCAGCGAGCCAAGTCGCTTCAATTTCTTCAAGTGATTTATTCTTTGTTTCTGGAACAAATTTCAATACAAAGAAAAAGGCTAACGTACTAATAAGGCCGTAAATAAGGAAAGATCCTGTACCTAATGCATCATTTAGCGGCGGAAATGTAGATGATGCTGTTAAATTAGCTCCCCAGCTTAATGTGACAGCAATTGCAACAGCCTGACCTCTAATCTTATTAGGGAATACCTCCGAGACATATACCCAAGTAACAGGTCCCCAACTCATCTGAAATACAGCTACAAACCCTAAAATGAATATCAACGTACTAATTCCTTGGATACCCATTAAGAAAAGGGATGCCACTGCAATTAAACATATTGCACATCCTGCAGAACCCAAAAGCAGTAAGAACTTTCTTCCTTTCCTATCAATGAGCTTTATAGTTAGTAATGAAACAACAACCCCTATAGCTCCCACGAAAATAGTTTGCAACATGGATGCTGACGGATCAGCACCAAGGTTTTCAAAGATTCGCGGCGCATAATACATAATAATATTTATACCGATAATTTGTTGGAAAATCGCCACTGCCATACCTACGAACAAAACTAGCTTTCCATAATGGAAAAGGCTTACTTTTTCTGTTGACGTGTTTATAGAATGTTTGATTTGTTGAAGGGTTTCGCTAGCTACTTGTTTAGATCCATTGATCTTTTCTAATAAGCTATATGCTTTATCATAGTCATGTTTAAGAGCCATAAATCTAGGTGTTTCCGGAATAAATAACAGCAGGAAGAAAAACAATGCAGCTGGAATCAATTCTGAAGCAAACATCATTCTCCATCCAATTTCATTGATCCACTCTCTCGTTTGACCTAATGATATGAGCCAGTTAACAATGTATACAACAGTTTGCCCCAATACAACAGACATACTATATAAAACGACCATTCTCCCCCTGATATTCTGAGGACTCATTTCACTAATATAAACTGGTGCGATCGCTGAAGCTAATCCTACTCCAATTCCACCTAATATTCTATAAATATTAAAAGTGATCAACAATGCAAGGCTAGGTTCACCTAAAGTGAAGAATAGTAACTCTGGGTAAGCTGAGCCTAGTGCTGATAGAAAAAATAATATAGCTGCTATAATGAGTGTATTACGTCGGCCTATTCTATTAGACAACAATCCAGAAATGATTGCCCCTATAATACACCCGACCAATGCACTAGATACAGTAAGACCATGAGCGAATGAACTTAACCCTAAGCTATCTACTAGATAAACTTGTATCGACTGTTCTGCCCCTGCAATAACCGCTGTATCGTAACCGAAAAGAAGTCCACCTAAAGACGCCACTGCTGCTACAAATAAAATGTAATATCGTTTGTTATTTTTCATAAAAGTGAAGGAACTTCCTTCAACCCCCCTTATTTATTACAATGATATAGTTCTCTATCTAAACATTAACGATCTAATGCTAGCTTCCTAATTTAATTCTTCCTTTATTAAGCGAAATGGTATTTATATAGATGATGTTAACCAAGCAAAGATTTTTCGCAATCATCACTATTAGAATTACGTAAACAATATATCTCTATATTGAGTGAACGCTTTCACAAATCGAGAAAAAACTCTGATTTTTATATGACTTAAAATAAGCAAACTTCAAAATAACCCCTTAAATCACAGAAGTCATACAAAAATGTCCTTTTTATAGTCCATTTAGGGGATATTCTCTGTAAAATCAATAGTAGGTTCAAATCGCCCTACTATTGATTTCCTTTTCGTTCTGTATCACGATTAAATTCTTCAACGAAAGGGAAGGTAATATTATACTGTAAGACTCTCTTCCTTCTTTAAAGTCTATCCCAGAATACGGTCCCTCGTCCCTTGTTTCGCTTATTTAATTAGTACCTCTTTATTTCCTTGATCATAAAAAGCTGGGCGCTCCGGTAATTCAATTGGGACAATTCCACCAGAATGTTTCGCTTCTACACACGCATCCGAAGTAACAGCAACAACATATCCATCCCAAGCTGAAGGACCGTTCATTTCCCCTTTAACGGTTGAATCAATCCATTCTTGCAATTCAACATCATAGGAATCAATAAAACGATCCTTCCAATCAACATAAATCTCCGTCGAAAGCTTAGCTTCACTGCGCATCAGAACGCTTTGTGGTTCAGGTAGGTTGGCGATTCCTGTTTCACCAACAATCTGACATTGAATGTCATAACCATATTTACAATTCACAAACACTTCCGTATCGATGCGAATCCCTTTTTTCGTTTCTAGCAAGATCATATGCGGGTCTTGAAGACCATTCTCTGCAAAACGTGTGTTCCTTGGTAAAATGACTTGACACGAAACATAATCATCTTCTAATAACCAGCGTAATACATCGATTTCATGAACAAATGAATCGGTAATTGCCATATCACCGCTGAAACCAGAGGCTGTTGGATTTCGGTGTGCACAATGCACAACTAAAGCCTCCCCTACCTTTCCTTCATCAAATACTTTCTTTAATTGACGATAACTTTTATCGAAACGGCGCATGAAACCAACTTGTACAAGCTGTTTCCCATGTGCAACTTCAGCATCTACAATTCGTTTACACCCTTCAGCTGTTGTTGCCAATGGTTTTTCGCAAAATACCGGTTTGCCGGCAGCGATAGAGGCAAGAACAAACTCTTCATGTGTTGGTCCCCATGAGGTAACGATAATTGCGTCCACATCATCCGCTTTGATTACACCATGTCCATTTTCATAAATTTTGGCATTTAGATGTAACTCACTTACTACATTTTTTGCTGATTCAGCATTCACATCTGTAACAGCAACAATTTCTCCTCCAGTAAGGTCATTTGTAATACGGCGGATATGATCTCTTCCAATAGCTCCTGTCCCAATTACACCAATTCTTAAAGTCATAGTAAAAGTTCCTCCCTAATCTAGTTGAATAACCGCTTTTGTATTTTCTTCTTCTCTGTTTTTGACAAAACTCTCTTAATTTTTAACCTACTATTACAATCTCGGTAAGCTTTCTCTTAATAAATCTACAGACTTCTTAACACCTGTAAAAGGCTCCATAGTTAGATCTTCCATTTCAATCACAATCGGTCCTTCGTAACCCGTCATCTTGACCACTGTAAAAAATTCCTTCCAGTAGCCTACATCATGCCCGTATCCAAGGGCGACATAATTCCATGACCGAGTTGAAAAGCTCTCCATTGGTTTTATATCAAGGAGTCCATGAGCATCATTAATTCCACGTTCAATTCGGACATCTTTTGCATGCACATGATAAATAGCGTCTCCTAATGTTCTAGCTGCCGCAATTGGATCTCCACCCATCCAGAAAAGGTGACTTGGATCTAAGTTCATTCCAACCATATCGCCTACTTCATTTCTTAATTTAAATAAGGTTTCTGGATTATGAACTAAGTTATATCCTAGATTTTCAATAGCAATTTTCTTAACCCCAAGATCTTTTGCCACTTTTACAGCCTTTTCCCAATACGGAAATGCCACTTCATTCCACTGATACTCTAATGTTTCAAAGTGAAGAGGAATAATTGGATGAGTTATCCAGTTTGGAATTTTATCATTACGTCCTCCACTTGGGCACCCAGACATCATCACAACCGTTTCAACACCTAAAAGACCGGCAAGCTCAAACGTTTTATCAACAACTTCTGCATGAGCTTTTCCTTCTTCTGTTGGTTCCAACTGATTTCCAGAGCAATTTAATGCAGCAATTTCAAGGCCTCTACTTTGTATTGCATCTAAAAATCTAGCACGTTTTTCTGCACTTTCTAATAGACCGTCTAAATCCACATGTGGAGCTTTCGACCAGTTTCCACACCCTAACTCAAGTGCTTCTAACCCTAATTCCGAACACGTATCAAGCATTTCTTCAAATGGCATATAGCCAAGAATATCTGTAACCAAACCAGCCTTCATCATTTTTTCCTCCATTTCAAAATATGCTAAGAAAATTGATGAAAGGGAACCTTAATGGAATCCCTTTCACTTCATCTTAATTACTGCTTACTCATAAATAGCAATATAATCATCTATTTGTTCAGGAACGACTAGCTGAAAAGGAACCAGCTTTGTTTCTACTTCTTCACCATTCGCCGCCTTAACTGCAGTTCGAATACTTTCGATACCTTGACCTCTAGCATCCTGGAATACAGTAACTGTTAACTTCCCATCCTTCATAAATTGTAATGCAGCAGGTGTTGCATCAACACCAGCAACAAGAACTTCATCAAGTTTGCCAGCTGCTTCAAGTGCTAAAATAGCACCAATTGCCATTTCATCGTTATTCGCAACAACTGCATCAATCTCTTTACCAGATTGAATCCAGTTTTCCATCAATGTCATTCCTTCGTCACGATTCCAGTTCCCTGTACCTTGAAATACAATCTCCATATCAGGATTTTGTTCAATGATTTGCTTATTTCCTTCCGTTCTCATAATTTGGGCTTCATGACCCATTTGACCTTCCATAATGGCAATGTTTCCTTTACCTCCAAGCCTTTTTGCTACCTCTTCCATTTGAAGAATTCCAGCTTCAATAGATTCCGAACCAACGTATGCACTTGCCTTATCTACGCCATCGAACGTTTGATTTGCAACAATGATAGGAATACCTGCTTCATTCACTTTGGCCAAAATGTCAACTGCTGCCACAGTATCTACTGGTGTTAAGATAATGGCATCAACACCTCGAGCAATAAAGTTTTCAATTTGATTCATTTGCTTCGCACTATCATTTTCCGCATTCGAGTAAATAAATTCGAAATCTGGGTGATTCTCTTGTTCTTCTTCCATTGCTTCAATCATGTATGTGCGGAACTCAGTAATATTTTGTAATGAAACCCCGATAACTTTTTTATCTTCACCTGATTTAGAACCACCTTCGGATGAAGCTCCTTCATTACCACCACAAGCTGCAAGCATGAACGACATAACCAAACTGAGAATTAATACAAAACTTCTTTTCATTTTTTAACTCCCCCTAATTGAGTGCCCATAGTGTAATCGCTTACTTTTGTGCCGCCGACTGATATCTTTTTTTAATTCCTCCTCTCTCACATGCTTTTAGAATCATTTAATTTTTTCAATTGAAGCCTAGCTCTTACAATTTGATTATAGGAATTAAGACGTTAATTGTATTTATCTAGAACAGACTTGATTTTGTCCATTAAGGACATCCCCATTTTCGAATGACATAGAGTGTAGAAATAAAAGCATAATTAAATACCGTAAATACTGTTATTAAGGGGTTAAAAACCATCATGATAAAGAATTCATTCACTTGATAAAAAAGCACATTTGCCTTTTAAAGACATTTTTTTGTCCGAAACAGACATGTTGTAGTTAAACCTAAAAAAACTATCACTCCAAACGAATGGTTGAAGTGATAGTTAGTAATCCGTGAAAGACGTTTTTTTCAAATTTGTATAAAGAGAGCGAAAACGCCCTGGTGGGTTACGCATAATGGCTCGAAACACTCGGGTAAAATGATGAACGGAAACAAACCCGCTTTCCTCTGCAATATCCTTGATCGTTAAATCAGTCGTTTTTAATAAGGTTGCAGCCTTTTGAATCCTTTCATGCTGAATAAAGTCAGAGTAATTCATCCCTAATTGAGTAACAAATAATCGAGATAAATGACGCTCAGAAATATGGAATTGTTTTGAAACTTCCTTTAATTTTAAGGAATCGGTCAAATTATCTCTTATATATAATTTCACTTGATTCAGAACAACAGAGGAAGTATCAGGAATACTTCTCTGATTACTTGTAAGAGATGCTGGAGCAAAGGTTTGTATTAATGAAGAAATGAGTGAATAGGAAAGAGTTGTTAGGTTCTCTTCATAAAAGGGTTGTTGTAGTTTTGTCGCTTGTAGAAGTAACGACTTCCATAGTAACGCTACGGTTGTATCCTCATTTATATTAACGACAACTTGAGAGCTTCCCTTTACACCATCAATCATATTGATCCATTCCTCACTCGACTCAGATTCTACTAACTCAAAGGCAACATATACAACTGTAATTCCCTTTTCACTGGTAATCTGGTGAAGCACCTCTGGTCTTGATAAAAATAATGTATTCGCTTGAAGTGGATACATCTTGTTATCGTCCATATAAAATCCACTACCATCAAGAACATAGTGAGCCTCAAAAAATGAATGTTTATGAACTAAATTATTATAATGCTTTGGCATCCCTCCCCAATAATGAACATGAAATAAAGCTCCGTTTTGCTCTATTCGATGCACAAATTTATTCAACGCAATTTTTGCAGAAACGTAATTAACCAAGCAGACCCCTCCTTCATTTGAAGCTAGTTGGCTAAATTTCTATTGTAGATAAAACGATTCTATGAAGTAACTAGTCCCCCAACTTTGTAAAGCAGTTCAATTTCCATTATAGCATCATTCTGTAAAGGTAAATGGAATAGGAATAATTCGTTCATTTCGCTTCATATACATTTACTGAACAGGTTATTCTAGAATCTGATATGATATAATAACGTTACAAACTTCCGCGCTTTTTTAGCATATAATCGTTTCTATGTAAAAAGGGGGCTCTTCTATGGAAAAATTTGATTTAATCCTTAAGGAATTACAAAAATTAAACCTGCGAGTAAACGATCTTGAAGCAAACATGGTTACTAAGCAAGATCTCGAAGGCATGGCTACTAAGCAAGACCTCAAAGGCATGGCCACTAAGCAAGACCTCAAAGGCATGGCCACTAAGCAAGACCTCAAAGGCATGGCCACTAAGCACGATCTTGAAAACATGGCCATTCGACTTGATCAAATGAGTAAGAAACTCGATACTGTTGCCTCACAAGTTGCCCATAATACTGAACAAGAATTGCTTTTGAAAGATGTTGCTCAAAAAGTTATAGATCATGAAATGGACATCCGCTTAATTAAACAAATGATTACCAACAAATAGATTTTTCAGTTATTTTTCAATACCAATTTTGATCAAATTCCTTCCTTTTCCAGTCAAGCAAAATGAAATAGACTGGGATATCCCCTAGCTCATTGAAAAATACTAATAATTGCAGCTTTTGTCACTTATATTGAATCTATTTCCACTGTTACAGGTACCTGTCTATGGGCTTTTTTTAATTAGCTTATACAAAAAAAAAGTCCTCCTGTCTCTAGTAACAGGAAGACTGTATTCATGCACTTACCTTACTAATTTTTCAATTCATTGAAACAAAAAAAGTAAATCAATGCATTCCTTTCCATTCTCCTTGATTTTTAGATGATTTCATCTTTTTAGCTTTTTCTTTGTGCGCTCGATTAGCCGCTGCACTTCCGGGCTCTTTCGAGAACTCTGAATCGGTTTTACTTGAATCAAATCCTTGTTTATTCTTTTGATCTGCATTTGTTTTGCCATTTCGTTTCGCCATAAGTATCACTCCTTTTTTTTATTATAAGAATTAAAAAGAGAATTATACTAAGTGATACCTGTTACTATCTTATGAATACAAAACGAACTTGGTCCTTAACTTTTTCTATGAAAAGAAAGGTGTTGGTGAGTGGCTAAAAAAGGTGAAAAACCGACTTTTTTTCAGTGCCCTCTTGGATATTTTACGTTTTCTCCTAGAAACGCTACGTGCGTTTGCCATCCCCTTACAAATATACATTTTCATGCTTTGCTATAAGGCGTTGCCATCTCTTTTCTACTTCTGCTTCAAAGTCTTTTAATAGCTCTTGATTTTCTTCTTTTAACAAGTGTTTCGTTTTTCCCATATATGATAACCACTCTGTTAATGGAACACGCTTGTTTTTTGTTTCTGGATTATACGTGATGGTTGTTATTCCTTGTTCAACCTCATACAGTGGGAAGAAACAAGAATCTACCGCTTGCTTTAAAATTACTTCACCATATCGATCTTCAGATTTCCAGTTAAGTGGACAAGTGATTAGTATTTTTCCATAGACGGTTCCAACATTTTGGGCATACCACTGTGCTTTTGCTCCTTTTTTTACTAAATCCTGAGGAAATGCTTCTGCTCCAGTAAATACATATGGAATATTTGTTGCAGCCATAATCTGGGCTGTGTCCTTATGGTGGAATGCTTTTCCTTTTTGTGTTTTCCCGATTGTTGATGTACTTGTCATATGTCCAATAGGAGTTGAATAAGACATTTGCGATCCTGTATTCATATACCCTTCGTTATCGTACTCGAGCATGATGAGGTTATGGTTACGAAGAGCTGTACCAATGGCTGAACTCATTCCAATATCCATTCCACCGTCCCCTGTCACCATTACAAATGTTGCATCTTCAGCGACTTCAATTTCTCCACGACGTTTCAACTCCAAAAAGGCTTCCACTGTACCAGATAATGTCGCTGGTCCATTTTGGAATAAATTATGAATCATCGTTTGTTTATGGGAACTGTATGGGTATGACGTTGTCGTTACATAAGCACAACCTGTTTGGAATAAGACGACGATGTCGCCCTCAATTCCTTTAAAAAACAACTCCAATCCTGTAAAAATTCCGCATCCTGGACAAGCACCATGCCCAGAAGCAATCCGCTTAGGCTTATCGGTTAAATTACGGAGCGGTGGTATTTTCACCTTCAATTTCTGTGTTTCTTCATCCATTTTCACATCGATTAATCCTGATTTATAGACATCTCCATGTTGCGGCGTAAGGATTGGTGTTAATGCATGTTCTGGGTTGCCAGGAACATGTCCGTAATAATCAAACGGTTGATCTGCATACCCTTTGTCGGCTGCATCAATAGCCATATTAAAAAGCTTTTTTGCATCATCCGCATAAAAGTCTTTTCCACCCAAACCAAATACTCGGCTTAACACAATGGTTTGATTGTTCTTGTCGTCCTGAAGAGCTGATTTTACTTCATGTGTTAAGTTAGGGCCATTTGCACCGTATGAATCTGCACGCTCTCCTACTAGAAGTGCCTTCACATTCTTTAGTGCTTCTCTTATTTCCTTTGCAGGGAATGGACGAATGATATTAGGACTGATGACGCCTACTTTGATTCCTTTTTTACGATAGCAGTCGACTACATCCTTCGCTGATTCTGCTGCTGAGTTTAATAAAAATAGGGCCACTTCTGCATCTTCCATCTGATAAAGATCTAGTACGGAATACTCCCGTCCTGATACCTTCGCATACTCAGAGACGACTTCTTTAAAAACTTCACCTGCGGCATAGATGGCTTCTGATTGTTGAAAATGGTTATTAATCAAATCGCCACCATTCATATGAGCACCAATCGTAACAGGTTTCTTCGGATCACGAGCAAAATGGTAATTAGTCGGACATTCACCTACAAATTGTTGAACAACTTTCCGATCTGTAAAATAGTCTACTTTTCTTTTTTGATGAGATGTAAAGAAACCATCATACGCAACAATGACTGGTAGACGAACTCTAGCGTTTTCGGCAATTTTTAAAGCCATGATATTCATATCATAAACCGCTTGAGGAGTTCTTGCCGTTAATATTATCCACCCAGTATTTAACCCATAGTAAAGATCGGAATGATCACCACGAATATCAAGCGGCCCACTGACAGCACGAGTTACGAGATTCATAACCATTGGAAAACGCGTTCCAGCCTGCACAGGTAATTGTTCAATCATATATAAAAACCCATTCGCACTCGTTGCATTGAACACTCGTGCACCCGTAGCTGAGGCCCCGTAGCAAATACCTGCCGAACCATGTTCCCCGTCAGCTGGAATTAATTTGATATCATGTTCACCACGAGCTTTCATTTGGTCTAAGTATTGGGCAACTTCTGTTGAAGGCGTAATCGGAAAATAACCCATAATATGGTAGTTAATTTGCGCAGCTGCCATGGCAGCCATTTCATTTCCCGATTCAAATGTCGTTGTTTGTTTTGCTACATGTATCTCTTTAACCGTTTCTTTTACCATCACCATTATGAATGACCTCCTACTATGTAAGGAAAGTTTTGTTTCACACGATTTTCATCGGAAAACCCAATCATTTCTCGCAAGTCTGTTAGTGCGGAAGTCGGACAAGCTTCTACACATTTTAAACAACCTTTGCAATATTGATAGTCAATTCCTTTCAGAAACATTTGCTTTCGACCTCTTTTATCTTCCCCTTCTTCCCAGACGAAGCAAAAATCAGGGCAAACCGTATCACAGGCAGCACAATTAATACATTTTTCTACCTCTAACTGTGGTAAGAACCCTTGACGCGAGCCGCTTACGTCCTTTAACACACTATTTCCTTGAGCCGTGATCGTACCACCAATTTCTTGAGTTAAGTAGCCTAATTGAACTTGAGGACGTTCAAACGTTTGCTTTACTACCTCTTTACGCTCTTCGAATGTTTTAAATCTTACTTCATGAAAACCACGATCAAAGGTACGAATATTCGAATCTACTAAATGTGGATATTTGTTTTCAAATGTTTTACGAATCACATCTCTCATAACATCTGGATCTAGAAAGTCACATATTTTAAAGAGGGCACCGAGCATAGCTGTATTTACCTTCGTTTTTTCTTCAACGGCAATACTTAAGGCATCGACAATAGCTACGGTTCCTTGCTCTATTTTTAAGTCTGTTTTTATTTCTTCAAACTGTCTTGTTGAATTAACAAGAACTATGCCATCAGGCCTCATGCCACTTGTGACATTGACCATTTTATATAAGGCTTCATGAAAAACACCGATTACATGTGGTTCTTCAATCGGACTGTGTGCACGTATTTCTACATCCGGTTCACAATAGCGAATAAAACTTTTCACAGGAGACCCTTTTTTCTCTGAACCGTATGTAGAGAAGTTCGAACCATTTAATCCAAGACCTAATACTCCTGCTTCTGCTAGCATCTTTCCTGCTAGGTTCGCTCCTAAACCGCCGATCGATTCTAAGCGAATTTCGAAAAAACCAAGCTCATTTTTTTGCGGTAAAATTGACAAAACATTCCCTCCTACACTTTTTAATAGTTGCTTATCATTGATAAACTGTCCTTTTCATTATAGAAGGTATGAATTTCTTTGCTGTGATTCAAATCATACTGCCCTTTTAAGTGATTTACATCACAACCTCTTTCAGAACAACTTGTTACCATTAATGTAATCAAAATTACAAAGTAATTTACTGGAGGTAAGGATTATGAGTATGTTCTGTTATCAATGTCAAGAAACTGCAAAAGGGACTGGTTGTACAATCGTTGGGGTATGTGGGAAAAAGGATGATCTTGCTAATATGCAAGATTTACTTATCTATACAATTAAAGGCGTTGCTATTGTCAATAATGTCGCACGAGAACTAGGCGTAAATAAAAAGGAAACAGATAAATATATCGTTACATCTCTTTTTATGACAATAACGAATGCCAATTGGGATAAAGAAGACTTCTATAATCATATAAGAAAAGGCTTATCACTTCGCGAAGAGACAAAATTTGCTGTTACAAACGCTGGTCATATGGTAGAAAACACGGGTGACTTTGTCACTTGGTATGCTGAAACGAATGAGGAAATTGAAATGAAATCAGCTAGCCAAGAAGTAAGTATCCTTGCAACTAGAGACGAAGACATCCGTTCATTACGGGAACTCATCGTATATGGGCTAAAAGGATTAGCAGCTTATTTGGAGCATGCGAATCACTTGGGATATCAGCAAGACGATCTTTATGCATTTATGCAAAAAGCACTTGCTGACGTGACGAATGATGACCTATCGATAGATGAATTAGTAGGCTTATCCATGGAATGTGGGAAATATGGCGTTCATGCAATGGAGCTTTTAGATAACGCCAATACAACCACCTATGGGAACCCTGAAATCACAAAGGTCAACATCGGCGTTCGTAACAACCCGGGAATTTTAATAAGTGGTCATGATTTAAAAGATATGGAACAACTCCTTGCTCAAACGGAAGGAACAGGAGTTGATGTTTATACGCATAGTGAAATGCTTCCAGCTAACTACTACCCGGCATTTAAAAAGTATAATCACTTTGTCGGAAACTATGGAAATGCTTGGTGGGAGCAGACACGTGAGTTTGAGAGTTTTAATGGTCCTATTCTCATGACGACAAACTGCATTGTCCCACCAAAAGCTTCATACAAAAACCGCATGTACACAACAGGTGCAACAGGTGTTGAAGGTGTTAGTCATATAGAAAAAAAGGAAGATGGAACGAAAGATTTTTCTGCACTCATCGAGCATGCCAAACAATGTGAGGCACCAGTAGAAATTGAAAAAGGGGAAATTGTTGGTGGGTTTGCACATGATCAAGTCCTAAAACTGGCTGACAATGTCGTTGAGGCTGTAAAAAATGGTGATATCAAACAGTTCTTTGTTATGGCGGGTTGTGATGGTAGACATAAAAGCAGAAAGTATTATAAAAACTTTGCTGAAGAGTTACCTAAAGATACAGTCATTTTAACAGCTGGCTGTGCGAAATACCGATATAATAAGCTAGATTTAGGAGATATTAATGGGATTCCAAGAGTACTAGATGCCGGACAATGTAACGATTCTTATTCATTGGTCCAGATTGCATTAAAGTTAAAAGAAGCGTTTGGGTTAGAAAGTATCAACGATCTACCATTATCTTATAACATTGCCTGGTATGAGCAAAAAGCCGTGATTGTCTTCTTATCCTTACTGTACCTTGATGTGAAAAACATCCATGTCGGTCCAACTTTGCCAGCATTCTTATCAGAAAATGTAAAAAATATGTTGATAGAGAAATTCAACATTGGTGGCATCACGAACGTAACAGATGATATCGAAATGTTCATGCCTGAGACGGTAACAGCAGGAGAAAATTTATAGATATAATGAAAGGCATTCTACGTAGCGCAAAAACGGTACGTAGAATGCCTTCTCTTTTGAGACATGACCAGTTCCAGGCCACTGAAAAAGGGTGGTTTTCCCTTTTTCAGTGGTCTCTACCAGTTCCCCTCGTCCCTTAGAGAAACAAATTTCTGAGACGCTCCCAAAAACTTACTTTCTCTTCTTCCTCATCGAAAGTTGGTTCTTCCTCTTCTTCTACTTCAATCGGTTCTGTTTTGAGAATAAATTGGACAGATGCAATGTTTGTATTTTTCGGTGATACAAACGAAACGGGCTCAAAATCTGACTTATCGAATTGGTCCCTCATTGCATCAATCTCTTCTTGCATCTGTTCTGGTAAATCATTTGTAGTATCAGCTAATTCTTCTGTACCATTATGAAGCTCTCCGACACTGTCACTCAGCTCCGATGTCCCTTTTGCCACTTCCCCGAACCCTGAATCAATCTCGCTGTAAGAGTTTGCCAGCTGCGCGACACCGTCTGTATAAGAAACGAGGCCTGCATGAAACTCGCCATAATTTTTGGCAAACAAACCGATTCCTTCTTCTAACTCACCTAATGCGTCCAATCCTTCCATACTCTCAAAAGCGACGGAAAGCTCTTTTGCCATCGTGCGTAACTGATTGCTTATGTCAGAGACAGCGCCGCTAGTTCCTTCTAACGTCTTGCCAACAGCAGCAAACGCTTCTTTCACATTGTCATATGTTCCTTTTGCTGTTTGGGCAGCAACATACACATCTAGTAACTTTTCAATTGTATCTGGATCCGCACCGCTTGCGTATAATTGCTGAATGTCTTCTTCGGATACAGCAGAAGCTGGAATACCGTTGATCGCTTCATTTAATGCTGAAAATGCCATCTCATAGTGTTCTTTTAATTGGGTTAATCCACCCCCTACCTCATTAAGCCCATCTGCCATAATCGATAACCCTTCTGGCAATTGCGCTAAATCACTCAAATCCATCTCACCTGATGTGCCATTCAGTCCCCTGTATAGTGTCCTGAGTGATTCATCAATTATCCGGGAAGCATTGATGATTTCAGAGGAAGCATTCTTTATTTCGATCATCCCTGCCCCATATTGTCGAGAACCAGAGTTCAAACTTTGAACACCATCGTTTAATTCCGATACACCTGTGTTTAAAACAGACACACCGTTATTTATTTCTTGAATCGCATCACTTAACGTTCGCATTTCGCTCGTCATTTCGTCCGTTTCTAGATGATCAAGCGCCATTGATAACGGAATAGCTGAAATGTCGATCCCTTCCATTTCAAAATCGACAACATCAGCAAGAAAACTAATATCCGCATCACTATCAGGCATGACCGTATACGTTAATTGTCTCTTCTTCCCTACATTCGCCATCGTTGCATCTGGTGCTTGGATATTGCTAATGATCTCGGTATTAAGAGTGAGAGAGATTTGCATCGTATAGTTTTCAAAAAACGAAGGGTCTACTCGTTCATTTTCTGATGTTTTGATTGTGAGCAGTAACCGGCCCTCGTTTCCTGCTAACTCATCTGCAAGAACTTCTTCCCCATCGAGCATGTAGGAAATGTCGATATTCCATGGCAATTCACGCCCTATCATATTCCCTTGATAGTAGAACCAACCTGGTGCGGCTTCAACCTGGACCTCATCCCCGTCTTGCTCGATGACGTGGATCGGAGGGACAGGTTCATTGACCCATCATTAACTACTACTAAAAAAGCCCTCCTGCCTCATTAAACAGGAAGACTTTTTTCATAGAGTTGAAAGGACAAAGGGACAAGTTGAAACCCTCTAGATAGTGGGTCGTAGTTCCTGTCCCTTACATCTCTATCTCCCCACCATTAATTCTCTTAAACCCTCGCACTTTGCCTAACTCTTCGACAAGCCTTAATGCCGCTTTATCTTTCGCTTTCGCCTCTATCATAATATCTGCTGATCTCCCGTAAGCCTTTAATGCTTTGATAAAGGGAATGGCAAACTCCATGTCAACATAATCGGCATGGGCTCGAATTAATTTTTCTGACTTTGGAGAGGATAAGTGAAATTTAGGAAGCTTTCCAGTACCTTTCCAAGTGGCAAAAATTCTAGGAAGTAAATCTTCTACTGTTTCATCTCCAGGATTTGCCCAGTGATGATGATAATCAAAAACAAAGGCAACACCGTGCTTTTCACAAACTTGCAGAGTTTCTTCTGCTGTGTACGTTTTATCGTCGTTCTCAAGCGTCGTTTGCCTACGAATAGCTTTATCAAGTTTCACAAAGTTTTTGTTAAATCTAGCTATCGCCTCTTCCTTATTCCCATAAGCGCCACCAACATGGATATTTATGTTTGCATCCTTATGTAATCCCATTGCTTCAAACATTTCATAGTGATAGGTCATATCGGTAATGGCATTTGTCGTTACATGATCCTGTGGACTCGTAAACAATGTGTATTGATTCGGGTGAAAGCTCACACGCAAATGATATTTTTGAACCAATGCTCCAATTTCTTTGAACAAATCATGAAAAGGTGTCACATAATCCCATTTAACCTCTGGATGTGTAGCAAGCGGTACGATCGAAGAAGACATTCGATAAACGTCAATGCCATGTGCAATATTATAATGAAGAATGCGAATCGTATTTTTTAAATTTTGCTCTGTAATATGGTATAACTTTTCCTCCTTTCTACTATCTTGATCTTGTTTCTTCCAATTCGTAAACGTTAACGTTCTGGAAGGGGAAGCTTCCCATAAAGAAAGCGCTGTTGAGACGTATCCGAACCTGAGTATCATCGTACCACTCCAAACCTATGATAGATGAATGTAGTGTGTGTGAGTTACAGGAACTTCATACGGGTTCAATCACTATTGAGGCAATTTAAACTTACTAAAAAGGGGCGGTTCTCCGAGAGGCCCCGAAAAAAGGTAAATATCACTTTTTTCGGGCCTCTTATGTAAAAAAGCATTGAAAAAGGTTGTTTTACCTTTCTCAATGCTTTCGGTTTTCCTCCTACTTTTAGTAGAAATATCAACACTATATCTACAGGGTTGGATTTTGCCTTTATTGGTTGTTATACCCGCTTTTTCTTGCTTCCATTTCGTCAGCTATTTCAGCATCAAACGCCTTAATGCTTTCCGCACGTCGATGGTTTTTCTCTTTAATTGCTTTTCGTTGCTCTTCTTGTAAGTCCGACTGCAACGTCTCTTCAGCCGCCTCAATATTATGTTGTGTATTATCCTTCATTTGTTGCAAGCGCTCCACATTATTCTTTCGATTATCTGGTTTTGCCATGTTCATCCCCCTTTTTCACGTAAGATAGGCGCTTTTACTAGCGCCATCTTAGTATGACAAAGACGGAAAATGATAATTCAGAAAATGGACATGATTATTTTGGATTCCTTTATTTTCTCTGATATGATGATCCTGCTAATTAGATACAAGAACCCTCCCTTTCAAGTAGCGAATCAACGGAAAAACTTCTAGCACCACTAATTATAAGAATTAACAACAAATTTTGTTTTCTTACCGATTATAATTTTTTATCGTTAAGCATAAATTATTTTAATTTTATAAATAATATTTCTTCTCTATAATTAAAGTGAAGACGTATTATTATAGGGGGCTTTACTATGACTGAAATTATTAAGCAATTTGAAGAAATACCAGCTACTTGTATATCTGATGCTTTACAAGGTCTGACGAACATGGATGTTTCCATAAAACCACTTAAAGAAGACTACAAAATGGTTGGAAGAGCTTTTACAGTTAAAGTACCTGTAGGTGATAATCTACTTGTACTAAAAGCGATGAAAGAAGCTAAGGCTGGTGATGTTTTAGTTATTGACATTCACGGGGACACCACTCGTGCTATTGCTGGAGATTTTGTTTTAGGAATGGCACAAACATTAGGAATTATAGGAGTTGTCACAAATGGGGTAATTCGTGATATTAAAGGAAGTAAAGCATTAAATTTCCCCGTCTTTTGTCAAGGAACAACATTAGCAGCTGGTGGAAAAGGAGGCTTTGGAGACATGAATGTTCCTATTTCTTTAGGTGGAACCACTGTTAATCCAGGTGATATTATTGTAGGAGATGCAGATGGAGTTGTAGTTGTTCCTCAACATATTGAAGAAGAGGTCTTAAAAAAATCTTTGGAGAAGTTACAAAGAGATGAAAATAGAGAACAAACGATCTCTGGTAATATTGAAGCTATACACAAATATATTGATGATATGCTTTCAAAATAACAAGGGAGGGGTTGTCTCAAAAAAACATTGAGACAACCCCTTTCCTTACATCTAATTATTAACATTCAGTAGCACCTGAGTCTTTTTTAGTTCATTATGCTAGGATCATTTTTTCATTTTAAACTTCTTTTTTCATTATCCAAATTGAGGAGTTTACAAGAATTTCTTTTCTTCACTTTTATAGCGCAACCTTTTCTAAATTCCAAGCTTTATTAGTTTCTAAATTAGTGATGATCTCATTTATACTCGCATACTCTACTCCTACTTTATAGGAAGCAACCACCTGAATAGATTCATTATCATTTTCAGTAATAACCTTTATATATTCTTCTACCTTCTTATTTCCTTCAATGCAAAAATGCCCACTCATAAGTACATCCCTTATCAGTACTTTTTCATAAATTACTAATGCATTCTCGACTTTTGTTAACACTCTACTTCCTAATAAATCCTGTACGATCATCCTAATTTCCCCTCCAATTTTGAATTCGAAGTTTAAAAATAAGTTATAATAAATTGTTTTGATATTTTTATTATAACTATCCAATGTTGGATATAAAACATATTTATTGTATTACTAATATTAATCTTTTTCAATATTAAAATTTCACTGATTAATAATAATGAGCATTAAAAAAGCTTGTCAATCATATTTCAAATTAAGAAATGATCGACAAGTTATATTTCCGGTGAGTAACCGTTTATACTTCCATTGAGTCCCCAAACAAACTCAGAATTGATCTCTAGCAACAAACCCTAAAGCAAAGAAAAATCTTTAAGTAAAACTAAAAAAGAGACGCTCACTATCGTACTCTCCCTGAATTGGGATTTTTATAACCGATCTCATTCAGGGTTCAGTTCTTTTTTATAAGACATATTCCTCGTCCCACTCACTCCCTCATTAAACAAATCCAACAGAACGTAAATAAGTCAGACTCATCTCCATACTTTCAAGTGGCGGTCGCTCAAAATGCTCTTGCTCAATAAAATAGTATTTCACCCCCACATCAGCTAGAATTGGAAACACCGCACAATAATTAATGATCCCGTTCCCTATTTCTGTGGATTTCCCCGCTATATCCATATCTTTCACATGAATAAGTGGAACATGACCTCTGTATTTTTGCAATGTGGCCACTGGATCAAAACCCGCATAACGCACCCAAAACAAATCAAGCTCTAACTGCATCAAATCAACACCCACATCAAGAAGAAAGCGGTCGATAATCAATTGCCCTCCTGGCAGACGTTCAAACTCATGCTCATGATTATGATATACCAATTGCAACCTGTGTTTTTTCACTTGGTCTCCGATCCATTTTACAGTGCGCACAACCTCCTTATACAGTTTTGCATCATAAAACACATCTCTTTCAATCATAGGAATTACGATATACCGAATCCCTACTCGCTTGGCATAAGTGATCTCACCCTCAAGACCCTCTTTCAGTCTCTCAAATGATACATGTGAGGCCGGAGCCCTTAGTCCAAGCTTATGCAAATACCCACTCATCGTAAAAGCCGGAATTTCAAAATAGCCAGCAAACTCAACTGTCTGATATCCCACCTCAGCTAACGCTTTCAACGTCCCAAAGGGATCATGACGAAATTCCTCCCTTACAGAATACAACTGGATCCCCGGTGGATAACCTTGAACTTCAATCATTTGGTCTCTATATTTAGCAAACTTCATTCCATCAGTCCTTCTCCCTTAATAGGCTATTAATAAACGTGGGCTCTACATATCTCCTACAAAATCTAAAGCACAGCGTTCAACATAACTGTCTATCAATACAAAAAACGCCGTATCTAAACGACGTTTAACTATATTATACGGAGCTTTAAACAGGCTTTTTATTTTTGAATAGAGAGTGATTGTTACAGTGCACCACCTCACTTCTTTTTCAATGCCTTTAATTTTTTCATTACATTATTCCGGCCTGTTCCAAAATAATCGTAAACCTTTGAATACTCCTCATATAATAGATCATATACTTCCGTATTTTCAGGGTTAGGATAATACACCTTATCATCTAATGTGCCCATAACGGTACTAGCTTCAGAGATATCGTCAAAACCGCCCCTAGATGATCCTGCTGCTACCGCTCCAAATATAGCACTGCTTAGAGCCGGTCCTTGAGAAGCCCCGCCAATCTTGATAGGCATATTAATGACGTCTGCATATATTTGCATTACCAAGGAATTCTTTTGCGCAATTCCCCCAGCTGCATAAAATTCATTGACAGGAACATCATTTTTTCTAAACGTCTCAATTATTTTTCTTGTTCCATAGGCTGTTGCTTCTATTAATGCCCGGTAAATTTCTTCAGGCTTTGTCTGTAATGTCAGCCCGATGATTAGTCCTGTCAGATTTACATCAACAAGTGTAGATCTATTTCCATTCCACCAGTCTAATGCAATTAATCCATTTTCACCCGCCTTCAGCTGTCCTGCTTTTTTCGTTAAATATTCATGAATAGTGATATTTTCTTTTTTCGCATTTTCATAGTATTCATTGCTAACACAATGATTAACAAACCATCCAAATGTATCCCCTACACAGTTTTGTCCTGCTTCATAACCAAAAAAGCCTGGAATTACACCATCTTCAACAACCCCACAAATACCGGGAACATGCTGCTCTTTATCACTTAATAAAATATGGCAACTTGATGTTCCGATAATATCAAGCATTTTTCCCGGGCCAGTAATCGATAAGGCAGGTAAAGCCACGTGTGCATCAGCATGGCCAACGGCAACTGCAGTTCCCACCCGTAATCCTGTCAATTCAGATGCTTTCTCTGTTACTTCTCCAGCTTTTTCTCCCACTGGGGAAATAGGGCAATTAAGCTTATCCTCAACGATATTTTCCATCCGCCAATCTAGTGCTTTGAAGAATGATTTATCCGGATATCCGTTCTTTTTATTCCAAATAGCCTTATATCCCGCAGCACACGCATTTCGGGTTTGGACCCCTGTAAGCTGCCAAACGATCCAGTCTGCCGCTTCAATAAAAAAATCTGCTTCTTCGTAAATATAAGGTGCCTCATCTAAAATTTGCCATACTTTCGGGAACAACCACTCGGAAGAAATTTTGCCTCCGTAACGCTTTAACCATTCCTGATTCATTTCTTCCGCAATTTCGTTTAATTTGTTCGCTTTGTCTTGTGCAGCATGATGTTTCCACAGTTTTACGTAAGCATGGGGTTCATCTTTATATCTATCAATAAAACATAAAGGTGTCCCATCTGATTTGATAGGTAAAATTGTACAAGCTGTAAAATCAATCCCTATACCAATAATATCACCTAAATGAACACCTGAATTTTGAATAATATCCGGTATCGTTGCAGAAAAAGCATCTAAATAATCCTGTGGATGCTGTAGTGCCCAATCAGGAGGTAATTCCTTACCATTTGGAAGCGATGTATCTAATACGCCATTGGGGTAAGAAAAAGTTGCTGATTCTAATACTTCTCCTGTCTTCACATCCACTAACACTGCCCGGCAGGAAAGAGTTCCAAAATCTACACCAATTGTATATTTTGACAAAGTAACCGAACCTCCTTTTTATCAGATATTGACCATCATTTATTAGTAAGTCTTTCCCCAACTTTACCACCTGGATGAATCACGGCGAATTGCTCTTTCGTGAATCCCCTGTCCCTCATGACAGCAATTGAAATAGCATCAAAAACAGCTATCGTTGATAAAATACTCGAAGTTGCCAACATATTAAAATCATCCGGTTCTTTACTAATCTTTAATTTAAGCAGGTAATCACATTCCTGAGCCATGTATGACTCTTCTGATTCCGTAACAGCAATGAGGGTTGCTCCTTTTGCCTTACAGCTTGGAATTAAACCATTAATCTCTTTTGTGGAGCCCCCTTTTGAAAATAAAATGACGACATCTTCCTTTTGTACAACACCCAACCCTCCATGGACCGCATCGGACGGGGATAAAAATAAAGACGGACGCTCTACGCAATTTAGAGTGTGGGCAATCTTTCTGGCAGCTGCTGCAGATGTCCCACATCCCGTGGTAACAATTTTACCTTTACAATCTTTGATTATTTGAAATACCTTTTCTACCTGATCTTCACTCAAATTATCCCTTATTTCTAATATAGCTTCCGATTCTCTCGTGAGCGTTTGATGCATGGAAGTGAAAATTTCCGAAAACATGACATAACACCTACCTTTTATTTTTTATATATCGAGAAGGGTTGTGTCCTTACCGTACACTTCTTCCCAATCATTCCTGAATTTTTTTACAGCAGCTTCGATTGATGGCATCTCGACAGCCTCTTTTAATAGTTTTGGACTGACTGTTGCACACTGGGCACCGACTTCATACGTGTTCATCACTTGACCAATGTTTTTAAAACTAGCGGTCAAGATTTTTGTTTTCAGATTATTATCTTTAATTAATTTGGAAAGATGACTTATAACTGAGATTGGATCAATAGTACTGTTCTCCATTCGGTTATAATATGGCGCGATATAATCAGCACCGGCCATCATTGCAAACGTACCTTGAGCTTTTGTATATATAGCAGTAGCGGTGACCTTAAAGTTCTCTTTTTTTAACGTTTGTATGGCCTTTAATCCCTCTTCATGAACAGGAATTTTCATATAAATGTCTTTTCCGAGTATCTCTGCAATTTTACAGGCTTCTTCAATCATTGTTTCATGCTTATCTGTAGTTACTTGTATATGCATGGACTTTTTATAGCCGATTAGATTTTTTATTTCCTTGAAATGCCTGAATAAATCAATTGGTCCTTCTTCCTTTAAAATACTCGGATTTGAGGTAACACCTGCAATGGGGAAAACGGTTGAATAATAGTCGATCTCATTAATATTTGCAGTATCTAACATTAACTCCATTGAACTTCCTCCATTTATTTATCTATTAATAAATCGGTTTTCTTTTTAGAAAGTATTTTGTACAATCGGCGGATAAGCTACTCCTTTTTTGTTGCTTCATAAAAATTACGGTAGGCTAGTTTCGGCTGTCCCGATTACTCCCAATGTGGATAATTTTTGAGCCGATTATTTTTGCTTTCTCTGCAATCTTTAAGGGGATAAGAGTTTCTCCGCTCCCTGAACCAACAATTAGTACATCCCTATCAGTCATAGCTGGCTCGGTGATATCACCAACGATGATCGTTTTCAAGCCAAGATAGGCATAATTTTAGGCTGTCTCATACATCCTCCTCCTGAACATTTTTGGGCACTCTATTGACTCATCCTTACTAACCGTTGCTGCTTTCTCTTGTCCAGTACAAAATTCACAATCAGAACAATGATCAAAGCAGTTCCCCAGATTAAGTCACGGTAGAAGTTATTAATCTGCGGAAACATATTTAAATAAGAAGAAATGAGCTGTACGATCAGTGTCGCTAAAAAGATGCCGTAAATTCTCCCTTTACCCCCATCCGGATTGATGCCTCCTAAAACAGCAATTAAAATCGTCAGCATGACAAAACTTGAACCAAAGTCAGCTTTCGCAGAGTTAATCCTTGCTAAACTTAATATTCCAGCCATTCCAGCCAATGTTCCAGACAGAATATATGCCTTCATAAGTATTTGGTTATTTTTAACCCCGGCAAATCTGGAAGCTTTTATATTTGTACCTAATAAATACAACCTCATTCCAAACTTTGTCTTCCCAATAATGTACGCAATTCCAATCACCGCCAAAAGGTAAATAATAAACGACAACGGGAAAACTCCGAAAACATTGACCCGACCGATTTGAGTAAATGCACTTGGAATACCGCTGACTATACTTCCTCCGGTAATGATAATGGAAATACCCATAAACAGCTGCATCGTCCCTAACGTAGCAAGCATCGCCGGAATTCTTAGCCGTGAGATTAAGAACCCGTTAAACGCACCGCAACATACTCCTGTTATAATTCCTATTAAAATACCGATCCCTATGATCAAAAATTGTTCAGGACCTCCATCGATTGGTACAAAATTTCGTAAAAACAAACCGGTTGTTATAGCACTTAAATTTGCAATATAGACAACAGACAGGTCAATTCCCCCTGCAACCATCGCAATACCGACACCCAATGCCAGTAACCCATACTCTACTAATTGCCGTTCCATCGAGATGAAATTTCCTAATGTTAAAAAGCTTTGAGGTTTCGTAATACTGGCAATTGTAAATATAATCATAAAAATAATTAATAGACGTAAAATATTTCCATCAATTTTAGTAAAGATATCCCGCTCAAAAGCGCTGAGTTTTTCGTTCTGATATTTTTTAACTACACTTTTCATCTTATGCTACCCCCTTTTTCAGCAAGCTCTGTTTAGAAGATTTCACATTTTGAACTTGAATCACTGAGATTGCTGTACCGGCAATGATAATCGCTCCAATGATAAATCGCTGCCATGTAATTGGGGCACCAACTAAGATTAGACTGTTCGAAATGATCGTTATGAGTAATGTCCCTAAAATACATCCCGTTAAAGTCCCAACCCCGCCCATCAGACGTGTGCCACCTAGAATAACCGCTGCAATAACGATCATTTCCATACCCGCAAATTCCGTCGGAAGGAAGAACATAGACTGAACAGAATAACAAACACCTGCAATTGCCGCAATTCCGCCGTTTATAGTAAACACTCCAAACCGAATACGTTTAACATTAAATCCCGCTCTTTCTGCTGACGTTTCATCACCGCCGACAGCGTAAACACCCCGCCCAATCATGGTAAAATTCAGAACAAGGTAAGCAGCCAAGTAAATGCCTATAAAAATTAAGAACGTCATTGGCAGAGCTGAACCTAAACCAGTAACAGGATTTACAACTGAAATCAATGAATTCCTTCCATACTCCTGCATGACTGGAGGCAGATTCACCCGTCCTGCCTGAAAAACCCCCAGCAGTATCCCGCTGAATATAGATGTCGTTGCCAGTGTTACAATTAAACTTGGAAATTTATATTTCGCGATGATAAAGCCATTGACAGCACCCATTAATAATCCACAAACGATCGCAATCAAAAACACCACGATAATTGGACCATTATAACCAGTGGAAAATACAAATTCCGTTGCTATATAACTGCTCAATGCTGCGATTAATGGAAAGGAAATATCAGGCCCTGTACTGATAAAGCCCAGATAAGCACAAAGGGCAAACATTCCAGGTACGATCATCGAACGTAAAATATCAACAATATTATTATTTGTGAAAAAGACTCCTGATTTAAATTGAATAAACAGACTTAACAAAATAATCGTTAATAATACAAAAAATTCCGGACGCATCATTGTCTTTTTTATGCTTTCCTTTGATACAGTAAACATTGTTCACACTCCTCTTAAATGTAGTTGGACAATAGGTCGACCGTTAATTCGTTCCCCTCTATCTCACCTGTAATTTCTCCACCTTGCATCAAAAGGGTTCTGTCACAAGTTTGAATAATTTCCTTGATATCATCGGAGACGATGATAATACCCATTCCATCCTTTGCCAGCTTACGAAGCAGTTTGTGTATGTCATGTTTTGCCCCAATGTCTACACCAACAGTTGGTCCGTTTAAAATTAAAACTTTTGGCTCAGCTGCTAGCCAGCGGGCTAACACGACCTTCTGCTGGTTACCGCCTGAAAGGGTTTGAACAGGAAATTCATCATCATTCGTGGCAACCCCAAGGTCCTTCACCCATTGTTTTGATTCTTCGTTTAATTTCCTTTCATTTATTACACCGAGTTTATTTGAGATTTTCTCCAACCTTGTTACTTCAATGTTCCATTTAATCGATTGCGGTAAAAATAAACCTTCCGTTAACCGGTCTTCAGGAACTAACGCGATCCCTAACTCTTGTGCCTTGTCAGGGTTAGGAATTTCCACTTTTTTGTTGTCTACTAAAATATCTCCTCCAAAGGGAGCCAAAAGCCCGAATAATGCCAAGGATAACTCCGTCCGACCTGACCCAAGCTGACCTGTGATGCCTAAAATTTCCCCTTGTCTTAATTGAAAACTGACATCCGAAAAACCGGGTGCGGAAAGATTCTTCGTTTCTAGTACCGCATCACCAAAATTGGTTTCTTTCGTGATCGCATCCTCATCAAAGTTACGACCGGTCATGTAATAAGCAAATTTGCTTTCATTCATTTCGCTTACCGGGCATGAAATGACGTTTTCTCCATTGCGGAAAATGGTGATATTATCACAAATCTCAAAAACTTCATCGAGCTTATGTGAGACAAAGAGGATCGTCACACCTTCTTCTTTCAATTTATTAATAATGTCAAATAGCCTTTTTACTTCCTTTTTCGTGAGAGCAGTAGTAGGTTCATCCATAATAATAAGTTTTGCATCGTCCAATAATGCCCTTGATATCGCTATTAACTGTTTGTCTGCAACTGGAAGTGTCTCCACTCTGGCATCTAAATCTACTTTGAAGTCAATCTTATTTACCGCTTCTTGTGCAATTTTGCGGAATTCCTTTCTATTAACAAATTTCTTTTTATTGGCCAGGACTTTATTAAAAGCTAAATTTTCTACTACCGTAAGATTAGGAAAGATGGAGAAATCCTGATAAATAACTTGAATTCCTGCCTTGATCGACTCGGCTGGAGTAATCGAAGTATATTTGTGGCCGTTAATTTCAATATCACCTTCATCTGCTTTGTGAACGCCAGAAATTACTTTAATAATTGTGGACTTCCCACAGCCGTTTTCTCCAGCCAGGCAGTGAATTTCCCCTTTTTTAATGTGCAGGTCCACACCTTTTAGTGCACGCACACCTCCAAAAGATTTCTTAACACCATTGACTGAAACGATATACTCTGACATCGTACCCCTCCTCCTAACTGTTTTTCCTTTAAACACCTTTTTGATTTCTTAATGTATCTTGTTCAAATTCTTTTCAGTACATAACCCTTGATTTAATCATTGAAGAACTACGATTCCGCCTTGTTATAAACGCTTCGGAGTTCGCAGATGCCACTTCATCAATAATGAAGGAACAAATTGAATGTGATTCGCTATCCATCATCCAGGGGTAAACCTACCCTTGTTATAAAAACAGATCTGATTCTATTCTTTTAACAAGAGTACGAAACTCACGATTGTATTAAAACAATGCATGACATGCCTTCATTAAAAAGAGCCTACTTATTCCAGGTTTGATATAAAGAAATACCGAATCATCATACTTGGATGATGAACGGTACTTCTCTATATATTAAGTTTCATAGATTCAGATCTATGGATTAGAAGTCAAAATCATCAATATTGTCAGCACTAATATCTAGTGGAGCGTTCCCAATAATTGTTTTGTTCGCCCCTTCAAAAATCTGAATATTTTCATAGCCCGTTACTCCTAAATCCATACCTTCAGAAATTTCTTCGCCAGCCAAAATCTTAGCCGCTACCGTTACCATTGCATATCCTGCATCTTTAGGGTCCCATAGTAATAGTCGGTTAATTGTTCCACTCTTGATATAAGGAGAAAATTCATTTGGAGTACCTACTCCCACAACCGCTACTTTATCTGCTAACCCTAATTCTTCTAGTGCATTTGCAATCCCCGGGCTGTCTGTTGAAGCAACACCTGTAAACCCTTTCAAATCAGGATGAACGTTTAAGATCTCCTTTGCTCTTTCATAGGAAGTACTAACACTTTCTTCTGATTCTGCACTAGGAACCTGACCGCCATTAATTAACTCCATATTAGGATACGCTTCCAATTGACGGTCTTTCTGTGCACTCGCATATTCCATGTGAGTTGTACTAGTTGTATAACCCACCATCATCGCATATTTGCCTTCCTCACCCATTTCCCTTGCAAGAGCATCCATAATGGTTGAACCAAAGTCTTCCGATGTGAAGGCTTCCACATCATAAAGTGTATTTACCTGGTTTGATGCTTCATGAGTGACAACAACGATTCCTTGAGATAAAGCATTTTCTAACGATGCTTCAATAGCACCTGGATCAATTGGAACAACAGCTATAGCATCCACACCTTGAGCAATCAGGTCATCAATTACCTGTACTTGTGAAGCTGGGTCAGCATTCGCAGGTCCCCTTTGAATTACATTAATCCCCATCTCTTCTCCAAACTCATTAACGCCAATTTCCATTCGTTGGAACCATGCTGCTGTATTATCTTTTGTTACAACACCAATCGTCCATTCTGACTTATCTTTGTCCGATACGTAGTTTGCAGGATCAAACAAGTCAGAGACGTCACTGGAAACAGATGCACCATTTGAAGAACTTTCATTTGTGGTACCTTCTCCCCCTGTTGTTTCTTCAGAACAAGCTGCGATCAAAAAAGTAACAGCTAAAGCTAGTAAAACTAAAACAAATTTCTTCATAATTTACCCTCCTCGATAGTTTGTTATTTTAATTCAGCTGTAATTTGGTTAAAAATCACAACTGCCCGTTAAGGCTTATTCTAAGTTCGCGTGTTTCGCAAACATTTCCGCAGCCGTCTTAGACAGCGCTTCCATAACTTCCATCACTAACAAATCCAAACAAATCAGCAGGGACTGCTCAAACAATGTTCCCATGGGCTGAATGGAAGTAATGGCACTCTCCTTATTCGATTTCGGCGTAGGAGAGGGTATTCTTATTGTAATGTCAGCGACTTTACCTAATGTGGAATCTTCAAAGCTAGTAACTGTAATAATCTTCATCCCTATTTTCTTAGCTTTAGAAGAATAGGACTTTAAGCTTTCTGTTTCCCCAGATCCAGTACCCAATATCAGCAAGTCACCTTCCTTAGCGCCTATAGTGGTAGCGCTTCCAATTACATGGGCATCCAACCCCATATGCATCAGTCTCATCGCGAACGCTCCCATCATAAAACCGGAACGTCCTACTCCGGCTACGAAAATACTAGGAGAGCTTACAAGCGCTTCAACAACATGCTTACATTTTTCCTCTTCCACATTTTCAAACACGGAAGAAAGTTCTGAAACTACAGTCCTTAACTTTGGTTTAATCATCTTCACCCACCTCCTATCCCAACGAAGCATCGCTGATACTTAGTACTATATAGGTAATTGCAGGACCATTGAAGGAGATAAAATTCAGGTTAGTGGGGGAATATTCGGCATTGAATTAATAGGAAGAATTAGTAAGCTGTTCACGGAGTTCAAAAAGAGCTGAGGATGCCAAGAGTTACTGAGGCGAAAAGAACTTCTTCAAAAATACCAGCAGCTTATAGGTATGAGAAACAATAAAAAACGAGATACACTATCAAAAAGTGTCATCTCGTTCTCTTTATATAACCCTATTTACCTACTTAATTGAGGTTCGTTTAAAATAGGATTCCCGGTATTCGGAAGGGGAATATCCTTGCCATTTCTTAAATAACTTACTAAAGTACTTAGGATCATGGTAGCCTACTAAACTTGAAATATCATAAATCTTTATATCAGGCAATTCCAATAACTTCTTTGCCTTTTCAAGGCGCTTTTTTGTTACGTAATCCAGTACTGTTACTCCCGTCATTTTTTTAAAGTATTCGCAGAAATAAGTTGGGTTCATATAAACATGGTCGGCTATCTTTTTAACCGTAATATTGTCTCCGAGATTCTCATGGATCCAATCTTTCGCCTGCTGTATCGAGTCCGGATGATCGTCTCTTAAAATCTGGATTTTTTTCATTATACTCATCATCCAGTCTTTTGTTTTGTCTTTCAGCTGAGAAAGACTGGAGGCCCGTTTTGTCATTTGCATCGCTTCCGTCAGCAGATAAGGATCTTCCCAATACCCGTCATTCTCCATCCATAAATTGACGATTTGAATAAATAAGTAATGTAAAGCTTCCTCTACCAGCCTTGGGGACGATAAATTCTCAAGCTCGTCAAAAAAGGTCTGTAAAGCCTTACCTACTTTTTTCTCATCATACTTTTCAATTCCATGCAAGATCTGCTGAGTACGCATATAGATCACAGGAGTTGTCCCTTTTGGCTTCAGGTCATGCATCTCATTGATTAAATCATATTTAAAAAGCCTATTCCCACCCTGAATCAGTCGGTACTGCAGTAAAGATAGTAATTGATTTTTATAGCTCGGCAATTCTGTTATGTCATGAAACACACCACTTTCCGAAATGGAAGCGGTATGAATCGTAAAGCGACGAATATTTTCTTTCACCTTCACGAGAAATTGTTCTGTTAAAGTACAGAATTCATTCGTCTCTAGTTTGTACGGTTCAAACAATAAGACCCAAAAGTTATTTCTTCCGTTTCTCCACCACCATTTTCTCGTACCATAATTAATAAATTCATTCATCAGCATCTCTTCTAATATGTTTTCTATCGCAAAACTCCAAATCTCACCTTCCTTCGACTCTTCTCCATTTCTCCCAGTTACAGTCTGATCAATACTGATATATGAAAGTTTATACTTGCCTGTTGGAAATTCCTTAGTCCAATTAAGGAAGGAAACATCTTTATCATTAAGCCAGGTCATCTCACTTAATAACTGAATCTGAGTGGTGTAAGTCAGTTTTGATGCTCTTTCCTGAACCTCTTTCAGGCTTTGCAGTTCTTTTCTCTTTGCTATTATTTTTTCTTTAACTTCTTGTAAATCCACAGCAAATTGTTCTCGATTTATAGGCTTTAAAATATAATTAACAGCCCCCTCGCGAATTGCTGTTTGCAAGTATTTGAAGTCATCAAAGCCACTGATGAAGAAGGCAAAAAAGGAATGGGATTTTCTTAACTCTTTAACTAACGTTAGTCCATCCATTTCTGGCATTTTTACATCCGTAATGAGAAGGTCCACTTTTATATGGCTATTGATTATCGCGTCATACGCTTCTTTTCCGTCTGAATAGGTGCCGACAATATCCCAGTCAACATCAAAAGATTTCACAAGGCGCTCAATCCCTCTGCGAATCCGCGGTTCATCATCAACAATAATTGTTTTAATTGCTGCCATTTTCAGAAACCCCCCTACTGTTTATATACTTTGAAACTTCTGTCCCAGGAATTAATGGAGTCCGAATAACAACTTCTGTTCCCTTACCTTCCTCACTATTAATTTGAACACCGTACTCTTTTCCAAACATCGTTTCAACACGAGCGTGGACATTGCTGATCCCAAATCCTGAGTCACGCTCTCCGATTGGACCAGATTCCAATTCGAGCAGTTCATATATTTCCGTCAATTTTTTACGGTCAATTCCCGGACCATTATCCCGGATGATAAACAAAACATCTTCTCCATTACCGGTAACTTCCTTTATCACATCGATATGGATCGTAAGTTTTCCTCGCTTTGTAAACCCGTATTTAATCGAGTTCTCAACAATAGGCTGCAAAATAAACTTTGGAGTATAGTAATCGTCACAATTTATAGTCTCATCTATATGAAAATCAAGCTGGTCTTCAAACCTGAACTTTTGGATACTTAAGTAATCACGAACATGCAATACTTCTTTTGAAATTTGAACGAGCTGATCTTTGTTGCTGAGTGAAAAACGAAGCATCCTCCCAAGAACGGTTACCATGTCAACGACGATATCGGAGTCACCTTCCTCTACGGCCATTCCGATTGTCTCTAACGTATTGTACATAAAATGAGGATTAATTTGAGACTGCAGTGCATAAAACTCCGCATTCTTTTGTCTCAGTTCATTTTGATAATTGATGCGGATGAGTTCCCTTATTTTTGTAACCATGGAACGGAAGCTCCGTGCAAGCAATCCAACTTCATCTTTGGAGTGAATTGGGATTTCAACCTGAAAATTACCTTGCTCCACATCTTTCATCAGCCGTCCTAACGTACTGATAGGTCTTGTAACCGTTAAAGCCAGATAAATGGAAATCAACGTTGTTACCAATACGAGAAGAATAAACAGGATTATAATGATATTAGTAACAACATCTGCCCGTTCCGTTAAAAATTTAGTCGGGATGCTGTGAACAAGTATCCAGTCCATATTTGTTGTTTCATCTAAACTGATTAATGTACTTACACCTGATTCATTTGAATGAAAACTTCCATTCAGTATCGGATAATCATTAATTTCGTGATAGGTTGTTCCGATTTTGGACGAGTCGGTATGATACAGGATTCGGCCATTGCGATTCATAAGCCAAATGTCCGCTTTATCTTCGTTATCCAGATTATAAAATACCCTTTCAATAAAGGCAGTCTCTACAGCAATATACAATGTACCTATTGTTCTCCGATTATCAAAATCGATAATATTTTTCTTTAATAGAAAAAAAGGGGGATTCCCTTCAAAAACTAAATCACTTTGATAAGGAGGCAGCACCTGCATATCTCCCACAAAAAGAACTACTTCTTCATTATCAGTAAAACTGTTTTCTAAATAATGTCCTTCATATCTGAGACGGGAATTTTCAAACACTTGGTTATTTGAAGTCAGAAATACTCCTAATATTTCAGAGTTATTACTACTTAAAAATGTGCTTGAAAAGAAGTTTCTAACAATATAATGATCCCTATTCCACTCTGAAAGACTTGTGGTTTCACCTTTCCTTAATATGGCCATTACACTTTCTGAGTTATAAATTAAATCTGGCAAAGTGGCCAGTTCCTTAAATTTGTTTTCAATATTTTCATTCGATTGCTTCAATAATTTTGGGATGTATTCTCCTAATTGCTCCTCAATCGATTTCGTGTATTGGGAATAGGCAATGGAACCTAAAATCGCCATTGGGATGACTGTCAGCAGAATATACGTGATTATGAGTTTATTAGACAGCCGGAAGTTTACAAATTTAAGCTTTTTAATCCTCTTAAAAATCATATTGATCTATGTTTTCCTTCGTAAAATCAAGTGGTAATCCCATAATTACTGTATCCTCAATCACTCGTATATTTCCGTTCTTCGGAATGTTTTGGCCATCGTAAGGTAACGTTCCGTCTAACAGCTCCTTTGCTAGACTGACAGTCAAGTAACCCAGCTTTTGCGGGCTCCATAATGTATTTACATGAACGGTATCATCTTTTACATATTCCCTGATTAAGTTTGGGGTTGTTGTTCCAATTAAAACAATGTCCCCTTCTTTCTTTAGAAACTTTAAGGCTTCCGCAACCGCCGGAGGATTAATTGTTGATATTGCAATGATCCCTGTTAAGTTCGGGTACTCTTCTATCACGTGCAATGCAGCTGTATAAGCTTTATGATGATCCTCATCCGTTGGAATAATATCTAACAATTTTAAGTTTGGATAATATTCTTCATTTTGAACACGAATCCACTCAATCCAATCATTTAAATTTGCAGAAGTGGCGGATCCTGTTAAAATGATATAATTTCCTATCTCTTCTGTCCGTAAAGCTAGGGAATCCATTAAATGGCGCCCTAAAATTTCTGGATCAAGCATATTGATATAAAACTCTCTAAATTCAGGATCCGTGTCGGAATCCCAAGTTATAACTTTTATTCCCTGATCTCTTGCTTTTTGTAAGGAAGAGCCTAATTTACTGGGATCATTAGCAGCAATGGCAAGAACATCCACATCCTTTGCTATCATTTCTTCTATTACATCTTTCTGCGATTCCCATGTTGCATCACTAGGTCCCCTGAAGATCACTTCCACTCCTAAATCTTCCCCTGCTTCGATTACTCCTTCTTCAACAGCATAAAAATATGATATTCCCTGAATTTTCGAGACGATCCCTATTTTATACTTATCGAGGTTCTCTCTATGTTCCTGTTCCTGCACCTGCTTCAATGTTTCACCGTTAAAGATAACTTCATATTGTGCCTTTGTTCCGCAACCGCTTACAATGATTGCTAATGCGAAAATTAATGTAACTGTCAGCCCCTTGAGCATAAGCACCTCCGTCGGTTTTATCTAATAATCTATCACTGTCCTCTACACTGAATATATTTATGTATCATATTATATAACAAATTTTAATAAATATTTAGAATGTTTTAAAAAATAATAGTTAATTAGTATCAGATTTAACCTGTTTATACGAACGGCTTTGAAGTTACATCGAAAATGCTGCACGAAAAAAGGCACAACTAGTGAATATTACCTGCTAGTTGTACCTAAGATATGCCCAAAACATTTTGATAGTCTACTTCCTTTAATTCTTACAAGTTGACACACCTTGTAACTTTAGAAGACATAATCTACAATTCTAAACCAAACATTTTTTCGACCATTGTATCGCCTCTTTACATAATTTTGTTGTGTGAATTTTAGAATATTCTCGTCACTCATTTTGCCAGATCACGTCAAAAAAATAAGTGTAATAAATCACCTTTATTTTTTAATATCCTACTTTGCTGTTTTTCATCCCCACGATATGCTTTTATTCAAAAATAATCGGTAATTCTTTTAGAGCTCTAAATCCAACAAGATTTCTCCATTCAATCTCAGCTGTTTCAAATTTAATCTTTTGTGTTTGATCTAATATCGTCTGAATAGCTACTTGTGCTTCTATTTTAGCGAGGCTGGCACCGAGACAAAAATGAATACCGGAACCAAATGAAAGGTGGGGATTTGGATTTCTTGTAATATCTAGGCAGTTGGCATTGATGAATTGTTTAGGGTCTCGATTGGCTGCACCAATTAATAGATAGACATGATCTCCTTTTTTTATTTCAGTTTGATTGATCGTTACATCTTCTGCAGTGATTCGAGCTGTCATTTGAGTCGGGCTCTCATAGCGCAAAATCTCCTGAATTGCTGAATCTACTAGCAAGGGGTTAGCTTGTAATTTTTCATATTGAGTAGGGTGTGTCAGGAAACAATATACGGAATTAGCAATTAAATTAACCGTTGTTTCATGACCTGCAATGACAAGCAGGATACAAGTTGAGACGATTTCGGCATCTGTTAATGGTTCTCTATTTTGACTATCTGATATGAGTAAACTTATTAGATCATCTTGTGGGTCTTGTTTTCGCTTATTTATCAAGTGTTGAAAGTAAGTAACCATTTCTAAAATAGTGTCATTCCCTTTAGCTAGAGATTCCTTCGAACGAGTGTGATCAATGGTTTCGATTAAGGTTAACGCCCATTGGCGGAATTGATCCTTTTCCTGTTTCGGTACTCCTAACATGTTAGCAATGACAAGGCTTGCCAACGGAAAAGCAAAGTCAGATATGACATTCATCCTTTTTTGATTTGCTACATGGCAAAAGAGACCATTCGCTGTTTCTTTTATAATAGGAATTAATTGCTCCAAAGCTCTAGGAGTAAAACGCTCGCTCACAATCTTTCGTAACCGATTGTGATCTGGTTGGTTTTTATAAAGCATCATCTGCTTTTGTACATTTTTTAACACTTCGTATTTCTTCGTTGTTTCTGGAAGTGGAATACGATTTTGAAAACGAATATCCTTTAAAATAAGGTTCGCTTCTTCATATCCCGTCACATACCAACCATGATAACGGAAGAAATTGCCCTTGTAGATAGGATTAGTTAAGCGAATATTATCATAAAAAGAATACGGATCTTGGACAAAGTCCGACGTTCTGATCTTTGTTTGTTGATTCATCATTAGAGCACCTCCTAAAGAAGAGATGCGTTTAGATGTGCATCTCTCTTTTACTTTTTCTATAATTTTTCTGTCGTTAAACTAGCTCTCATTTCTTCAACACTCTCTACTTCAAAGCCTAAATCTTTAAGCATTTTATGATCCTCGGATTCTTCCTGTCCTGCTGTTGTTAAGTAATCGCCTACAAAGATTGAATTGGCCGCATACAAACCTAATGGCTGTAACGAACGAAGGTTAACTTCTCTCCCTCCAGAAATCCTAATTTCTTTTGTTGGATTCACAAAACGGAACAGAGCAAGGACTTTTAAACAGTAAAGTGGATGTAATTCATTCACTCCCTCTAACGGGGTCCCATCAATAGCATGTAAAAAGTTAACTGGAATCGAATCAGCATCAAGTGCCTTCAAGCTATTTGCAATATCAACGACATCTTGTTTCGATTCCTTCATCCCAACGATGACTCCAGAGCAAGGAGACAGCCCGGACTCCTTTGCAATTTCAACAGTATTGACGCGGTCATCGTACGTATGTGACGTTGTAATTTGATCATGATGACTTTCTGAAGTATTTAAGTTGTGATTATAGCGATCGACACCAGCTTCTTTTAAACGAACCGCCTGCTCTGGCTTTAAGATCCCTAAACAGGCACATACCTTTAATCCATAGCTGTCCTTAATTTCTTTTACCGCTTCCACTACTTGATCAACTTCTTTATTAGAAGGCCCTCTGCCGCTTGCAACGATGCAATACGTACCTACATTTTGCTCAAACGCTCTTTTAGCACCGGTAAGAATTGTCTCCTTATTTACAAACCGATACGAATCAATTGGTGCATTCGAAATAGAAGATTGAGAGCAATATCCACAGTTCTCAGGACATAACCCAGACTTTGCATTCATAATCATATTCAACTTCACTTTATTTCCGTAATAATGCTTGCGAATTTGATAAGCAGCATGCATTAGCAGCAACACTTCTTCATCCGGACATTCTAATATGGACATAGCCTCGTCATTTGTTAGCTCCTGCCCCTCTAGTACTTTGTTTGATAGTTCCATCCATTGCATCATAACAATCCCTCCAGTTGATCTACATTTATGTGATCTTTAATTAACCGTTTAACGGTCACATCAGTTATAGATGGTATTTTTGGAATGATTCCTAAAATGGGGACTGCACACATTTCTTCTATTTTTTTAGGACTCGATTCCTCTGCAAGACCTCCATGTTCACTCGTTCCATTTATAACAATTCCGGCAATCGTTAAGCCTAATTTTTTGGCGTATTCCACCGTCAAAAACGTATGATTAATCGTCCCGAGATTCGGTCGGGCGACAATTAGTACCGGGAAGTTAAGTGCTTTGATTACATCACTGACTAAAAAATCCTTTCCTAATGGAACGGAAATCCCGCCAGCTCCTTCCACAATGAAATAATCATGTTTTTCTCGAATGGTTTCCCAATGCTTTAAAATATCTTCCAGCGTGATGTTCGTTCCTTCTAGCTCTTGTGCAACCGCTGGGGCCAATGGTTGTTTGAATTGAAATGGAGTAATTTCCTCAAGGGTGAGTGAAGTCTTTGCCATTTTTTTCAGCCAAAATGTATCACTTTCTGGATCGTCTCTCTTGATTCCACTTAACATAGGTTTGAACACACCAACATTTACACCTTGATCTCTTAGCATTCCGGCGATCCCACTCGAAATAACGGTTTTCCCGACATCTGTATCCGTCCCTGTTATAAAAATTCCCTTCACTTCATCACCTCTGGTTCGTTGCGTATCGTTTCGAAAGCCTTGATTAATCGATCGATATCGTCATTGGAATGCTCTGCGGTTACCGTTAAACGGATACGAGATTCTCCCTCCTTTACCGTTGGAGGGCGGATGGCTGGGGCAAAGATATCGTGTTCTTGTAACTTATTGGCAACCGATACAGCCTTTTTTGCTTCTCCAATAATGACAGGAATAATCGGTGTTTTATTCCCTTTCACGTGATACCCTAATGCTATCAGTCTATTTCGAATCAACATCACTTTTTCCATTAATGCCTCTCTTCTTCTAGACTCTTCTTCAATAATGTTAATAGCCTCAAAAGAAGCAGCACACACACTAGGCGGGATTGCGGTTTGGAAAATGAATGTTCGTGCTTGATTGATTAAAAACTCTTTTAATAGAGAAGATCCAGCGACAAACCCTCCCTCTGTTCCAACAGCTTTACTCAAGGTCCCTATCATCACATCGGGCTTAACTCCAAAATACTCACTTATCCCTCTTCCATTTTCACCTAAGATCCCTGTACCGTGTGCATCATCGACAATCACGTAAGCATCGTACGCTTTTGCTAGAGCTATGATTTGATCTAATGGCGCAATCGTTCCATCCATACTGAATACACCATCTGTAACGATAAACCGTCTAGTAAATGGTTTTGTTTCTTTTAGTTTGTTTTCGAGATCTTGTAAATCAACATGCTTGTATACAAGTGTTCTAGCTTTTGAAAGACGACACCCATCGATGATGCTAGCGTGATTTAACTCATCGCTCAAGATGATATCTCCACTTGTAGGTAAGGTTGACAAAACACCTATATTTGCAAGATACCCATTAGAAAAAAGCAACGATGCCTCTGTTTGCTTGAAGCTAGCAATTCTTTCTTCCAACTTTTCATGCCAGCAACTGTTACCAGTTGTTAATCTTGATCCACTGCTACCAATCCCAAATTCTTTGGCCGTTGACCTTGCCGCATCAATTAGTCGCTGATCACTTGCTAGAGCTAAATAGTTATTGGAAGAAAAAATCAACTTTTTTAGCCCGTTCATGTCAACCATTGGCTTAGGACCACTATTCATAATTCTTAACTCACGGTACAAGTCACGCTCTTTTATTGTGGTGATTCTTTCTGATAACCAAGAATCAAACACTGCGCTCAAAAGCAGCCCCCTCCTCTTCGCAAACGCTTTCGATCGCCTCCTTTATAATGCTCACCATTGATTCTAGCTCACTCTTAGTACTGGCAAGTGGAGGCATAAATACAATGACATTTCCAAGAGGTCTTGTGAGCATCCCGAGCTCTCTCATCTTTAAGGAAACTTTATAACCAATTCTTTGCTCAAATAGGTAAGGTGTTTTCTTTAATTTGTCTTGTACGAGCTCAATGCCGCACATGAATCCTAACTGTCTAATATCCCCAACATGAGGCAATGAATATAGGTCTGATAGGATTTCCTTCAAGTGTTCTGATTTCCTTTGAACGGTTTCAACAATGCGTTCTGATTCAAAGAGGCGTAAATTCTCTAAAGCAACAGCACACCCTAATTGATTTCCAGTATAGGAGTGACCATGAAAAAACGTTTTTAAATTTTCATAGTCATCGTAAAATGCTTCATATATTTTTTCTGTCGTAAATGTGACTGCAATAGGTAGATACCCTCCGGTTATGCCTTTTCCGGCAGCCATTAAATCAGGTTGAACACCGTCATGCTCACAAGCGAACATTTTACCTGTTCGACCAAAGCCAGTCGCGACTTCATCTACAATCATTAATACATCATACTTTGTACATAGAGCGCGCACCCCTTGTAGAAAGCCACTTGGCATGACAATCATTCCGGCAGCCCCTTGTACCATAGATTCAATTGAAAGGGCAGCAATTTCCTCGTGATGTTCCTTTAAAAGTTCTTCAAGTTTTTGCAAGCATTCATCTCTACTTTGGTCTGGATCTCCGCTTTCTGATCGATATACATTCGGAATGGGTGCTTTATAACTTTCAAACATTAAAGCGCCGTAGACATGATGAAATAACTCAATCGCGCCAACACTTACCGCCCCGATCGTATCGCCATGATAGCCTTCTTGCATTGATACAAATTTTTGTTTTTGGGGCTTACCTATGTTTTTCCAATATTGAAAGGCCATTTTCAGTGCGATCTCCATTGCTTCGGCACCACTATCCGAATAGAAAACGCGAGTGAGATCATCCGGTGTTAAATCAACTAATCTTTCAGCAAGTTCTGTCGCTGGTACATTGGTCATTCCTAATAATGTTGAATGAGCAATTTTTTCTAGCTGATCTTTGATCGCTTGATCCAATTCTTTTTTTCGATGGCCGTGGACATTTAGCCACACAGATGAAAACCCATCATAATATTCCTTACCATAAATGTCTTTCACCTTGATGCCATTTCCACTTTCTATGATGAGAGGATCTAGATCATAATCCTTCATTTGTGTGAAAGGTAACCATAAATGCTTTTTACTTTTTTCAATTAATTCGTGTGTCATCATCTTCCTCCCAATAAAGTAGTGTGGGCTCTTTTTCAAGATAATGTATATAGCTATCTAGGTTCAGAGCATCTTTCACAAAAAAAATTCGAAAGCCTCTTTCATCGCCATATTCTTTTAGCTTTGAAATTCGCTGGTAGCCTATTTTTCCACTTGCCACATATCCGGTAATGTAATCAGGATCATCTGACCAACATAATTCAGCAACGATTTCTGGGTGACTAGCGACTTTGGTTGCTAGTGTAATAGCTTCCTTGACCCTTGCACTCCTCGGCATTTCCTGTCTTATCGCCCATTTATCAAAGTTGGCCGCATCCCAATCCATCCGAGAAACACGCACTCCTTTTTCTCCTCTATTGTCAACACGTTCACCCGACTGAACGTGTAAGAGCATTGCTCCTCTCATCCCAACATTTCTCGGCTGTCCGATGAGTTCGTATGCTTTTTCAATGGTTGGGTCGGGTACACCACATTTTCTTAGCAGCTGTATGGCCAGTTGATGCCCCTCCCTTACACTTAAAACGTGATTGACTGTGATCGACAAGGGTGCTAAAAAGTGAACAGGCATTTGAACTTCTTCAAATTGAATTTGCATAAAATCTGGATTTCCTCTAGAATGCGTAAGCGCCTTTTCTACCAAATCATTCACTGCTTTTTGAATGTCTTCATAGTTTGCTAGAATCTCTCCACCGGAAATGTGCTTTCCACCTTTTTCATGAGGTCCTCCCTTTGCCGCTCTCATTCTTATACTGAAGATTTTATCCCCCATACGACTCAGCCTTTGAATTAAATGCATAACCTAGAGGACTTGCTAATCGAATAAGGAAGGGAGCTACTTTCATTCCTGTAATGACTTGAACCCTGACTTGTAGTGGTCTATTACCCTTCATAGATTGTGCATCCCTCCCATGGTAATGTTAACCATATTTTTAGAAAAGTTTACATTCACACACACTAAATGTCAACCGCTTTTTTTTCTTGGTTAACATACTATTCAAAAATCTTAGCGCCATTGTAATCTCTATGTAAACATATTGTAATACTATTCTTTTGTCTTCTCTCATAGGGATAAGAGTGTTAGACAAGCTTTCAAAAAACAATATGTACTAGGAGGACGCAATCTTTATGAGGAAACTGTTTTTTCTACTAACTCTACTAGCAGCTCTATTTGTTACTGAGACTACTTTTGCTTACACCGTTCAAAAAGGTGACACAATGAAGAAAATTGCAAAGGAGAATGGATTAATATTAGAAGAGTTATCAAAAGCAAATCCACAAATTACAAATATTGACCTAATATATGTAGGTCAACACATTCATTTACATAAAGAGAAACACACTTCCAAATCAAGTAACGAAACAAGCACGGATCCCGTTGAAAATCTCTCAGAAAAAGAACTAGATCTACTTGCTAGAATCGTAAGAGCCGAAGCGCAGACAGAACCTTTCGAAGGAAAAGTGGCAGTAGCGGATGTAGTCTTAAACAGACTAGAAAGTCCACAATTTCCCGATACGATAAAAGAAGTCATTTATGAGCCTGGACAATTTGAACCTGTAATGAATGGTCAGATCGATCAACCAGCTGATGTGGAGTCTATCGAGGCCGTTGATGCCGCATTATCAGATATGAGAAATATAACCGAAGATTCCTTATTTTTCTACAATCCTGACATTGCTACAAATCGTTGGCTAGATACAAGAGAAACAACCGTTGTGATTGGACAGCATGAGTTTAAACATTAATTTTGGAGATTTCAGGGTTTATCATTAAAGAGATGGTGTTTTGTGAAGTATTTGGGTGTGTTCCAGGGTCAAAACCTTTGAGACACATCCATAAAATATTTAGGCCACTGAAAAAGGGAGAACACCTTTTTCAGTGGCCTCATAATATTGGGAGGAGTTTCCCTTCCCCTTCCCATTAGACGCTAAAAAAATTAATTCATCCCTTTCCATTCTCCTTGATTTTTAGATGATTTCATTTTTTTAGCTTTTTCTTTATGCGCTCGATTGGCTGCTGCACTGCCCGGCTCTTTAGAGAACTCTGAATCGGTTTTACTTGAGTCAAATCCCTGTTTATTTTTTTGATCAGCATTTGTTTTGCCATTACGTTTTGCCATAAGTATCACTCCTTCTTTCCTATTATGCGAATAAAGGAGTGAATTATACGTCATAGCTTTCCGGATATTAGTTTGCATTATGCAACTAGCTCTTGATAAGCGCTTAACTTTTTGGATGGTTATTTTATTCCACTAAATTCAATTTTTCACTTCAATTTGTAATGTTTTTAATACCAATTCCGTTTTCGATTTCCCTACCCTAATGCATTCTTCCGGCTCCAGTTCCCAATATTCAGGTCTGAATAACTCGATTGATGCAGGTCCATCAAACCCTGTAGCTTGAACTAATTTAATAATACGATCTAGGTCAATGACACCGTCCCCTGGCCATACTCTTTGGTGGTCACGAATGACACCCGCAGGAATATCTTCCGCATCATCAATATGGAATAAGAAAATATGTTCTTTTGTTATTTCATTTAATAATGCAATGTTGGAATTCATCGCATACAGATGGAAACAATCAACAACGAGCCCAACTCGTTTGTTATTTACTTCTTTTACGATTTCATAGGCACCATCAAGTGTATTAATCGAACAATGCGGATACCCAACAAACTCTACGGCAAATCGGAAATCAGATGCTTCCGTTAACGTTAGAAACTCATGGAGACGTGTTTTTGTCTCTTCTTTAATCTTACTCCAAGTGACATCACCAATATCAAAAGTTGGAACCACTACGACCAAATCACAACCAATCTCTTTCCCTACCGCTTCCACTAAACGAACGTCTTCTTTCATTAAATTAAACGTCGTATCAGGTTGAAAGGTAAAGAATTCAATAGCATTAAACGATAACGGCTTAATATGGGATTGCTGAAAGAACTGTTTCAATTCTTCAACTGTATGATCGATTAAATATTCCTTTAGCTTATCAATTCTGATTTCGATAAAGTCGTATCCGTTCTCCTCACAATAACGTAGGTCATCATAAAGTGTAGACGATTCAAGTGTAGTAGCTTGGTTAAATGCAATTTTCATTAGACTCTCTCCTTTTTAGATAATATTCTTAGTTTGATAGATTAGATTATACGTCGATGGTAACTAGCTCCTCCAACGATACAGAACGCTTCTCTTTCCAAGAAATCGATGCAGCAAGCGCTAACAGTTCAGCTTGATAGCCATCTTCTCCTGAACAACTAACTTCCTTACCTTCAATAATCGCATTAGCAAATTCTTCAATTTCAATGATGTAGGCTTCTTTATAACGGTCAAGGAAGAAATGTTTCGGATTATCGAGATACACTCCATCCTTTGTGGAAAGTTGAATCGTTGACTGTGCTTCATTCTCAGCCGCTACAGCCCCTTTATCACCAAATACTTCAATACGTTGGTCATACCCATAGACCGCTTGGCGACTGTTATCAATAACAGCAATTGCTCCATTTTTAAATGTCAGTGTGATAATAGCCGTGTCGACATCACCATGACGTCCAAACATTGGATCTACTAGATTCGCAGCTTTTACTGTCACATCTTCGACTTCACTTCCACTTAAGTAACGAACCATATCAAAATCATGAATCGTCATATCCATAAACATTCCACCTGAACGCTTCACATACTCTTCTGGCGGTGCTTGCGGATCCCTTGAACTTATTTTAATTAAGTGAGGATTGCCCACTTTTCCTTCACTTACCACATCGCGTACCTTTTTGAAATGTTTGTCAAACCTTCTGTTAAAGCCTACTTGCAATTTCACACCGCATTCTTTCACTACTTCAAGCGCTTCTTTTGTTTCTTCAATATCGAAACTTATAGGTTTTTCACAAAAGATATGCTTTCCTGCTCTTGCAGCTCTTTTGATAAAATCAGCATGTGTATCAGTAGATGAGCAAATAAATACCGCATCAATCACTGAGTCTGAAAAAATAACTTCTGGATCATTCGTAATAACGGAACTGTTTTTCTCATAATGTGTTCCTGTTAGATGATCAGTAAACACATCTGCAATCGTCTTCAATTCTAAGCCATTGGATTGAAAAATGTTATCAGCATGTAATTGCCCAATTCGACCTGCTCCTATAATTCCAACTGTAACTTTACTCATAATTTAAGATCCCTTCCTTTTCAAATATTCATAGTTTAAATTGTTAGTCTCTTCATTTTCAAAGCGCTCCTCTAGCTTACGATTTGTATCACGCCAGAACCAAACAACGATTGCAATAAACATTATCGTAAGTCCTAGGAATACTACGGACCAAGGAGAATAGTACCCTTCCTCTGCAGCAGCAATACCAATTGGCGAAAATAAAGCATAGACACTAATCATAAGAACAACAATTAAACCCGAGAACCACTTAACATGCTTCCATGGAGTAACATCTACTACTTGAGAATCACGCATCACATAAGCTACTTCTCTAGGTTTCCATCTACCAATAATTAGCATCGTTAAGACATTAATCGGAAATAAGACAGCCAACACATATAAGAAGTTTACATCAGGAATGATGAGTTTACTTATTCCATAAAAGAAGATATGAGTGACTACCACTACTTTCGCAGCTAAGGCTGGTACTCGTTTGGTAAAGAACCCAACTACGATCATCGCTAAAATTGGTAAACTATAAAAACCATTCATCTCATTTAAATAGTAGAATAAACCACTAGGAGCATAAATAATTAATGGTGCAATACATACAGCAACTGTAGCTAAACAAGCTGCAAAGATCCGACCGACTTTAACAAGTTCTCTATCCCTTGCTTGCGGTTTGAAAATAGGCTTAAAAATATCTAATGAAAATAACGTGATGGAACTTGTAATAACATTGTTAAAAGAGCTAAGGATTGCACCAAATAATACAGCTGCTAAAAATCCTGATATGACAACTGGCATAACATCTGTAATTAATGTCGGATAAGCTGTATCTGCATTTGAAAGTCCATCACCGTAAAGGTAATAAGCAATAATTCCTGGTAATACTAAAAACGTTAAACCGAAAATTTTGAAAATACCTGCGAATAAAACACCCTTTTGACCTTCTGCTAAATTTCTTGCTGCTAGTGAACGTTGGATAATTGATTGATTTGTACACCAGTAAAATAGATTATTAAATAACATCCCTGTAATCAAAATACTCCATGGCACTGATGATTCATGATTTCCTACAGCATTTAACTTTGTCGGATTGGACTCAATTAATTCACTTACTCCGTCAAAGAAATTACCGCTTCCTATTACTAATAAAGCAAGGACCGGGATCGTCAATCCACCGATAATTAAGCCAATTCCGTTGATTGTATCACTGTAAGCGGTTGCTCTTAAGCCCCCAAGAATGACATATCCACAACTAATGAGACCAATGGCTATTGAGATAAACAACACGATTTGGAATGTACTTAAATTCGTAAGCGTTGTCAAACCAAAGATACCGTCAATAACTAATGAACCCGAGTAAAGCACTGTCGGAAGAAACACAGTCGCGTATCCTGCTAGGAAAAGCATAGACACAATTTGTCTTGTTCTTAAATCAAATCGTTGCTCCAAGAAATCTGGAATCGTCGTAATCCCTGTCTTTAAATACCTTGGCAAAAAAATAAGAGCCATAAAGATTAATGCTAGCGGTGCCGTTACTTCCCAAGCCATAACGGCTGCAGTTTCCCCATAAGCCTGACCATTCAAGCCAACAATTTGTTCAGTCGATAAGTTGGTTAAAATTAGGGAACTTGCTATAACAATTCCTGTTAAACTTCTACCACCTAAAAAGTACCCATCAGAACTATTCAAGTCTGTACCTTTTGTTTTGTACCATGAGAACCACATAACAAAAACGGTGTACAACATAAACGAGCCAAAAATCAGCCAGATCATAATTAAACCTCCAGAATTACTTATTTACATACTATTTTTCACTATCTAAATAGCTTAAGAAAGCGTTTAACCAAAACTTTAAAAAAATTTAGTGAAATCCTCTCTTTTCACAAAGGTTATATAACCATTAGTACGTAATAACCCAATTGTACCGGTGACACCATACATAAAAATAAATTACATCTTATGTTCCTCCATTAAATCATTTATAATTATTTGTATCAACCAGTAACATAAAAAGGTGGTCACCTATGATTCCATATTTTCCTTTTAAAAGTACTGATAAGAGTGCCATTGCCTTGGAAGTGTTCCATACCCTCGAATCTGTTCCATTACATCGTCATGATTTTCAAGAATTTGTATTGATTACGAAAGGTTCCTGTCTCCATCAATTTAAAAATATTACAATGCCATTGATTCCAGGAGATGTGTTTCTTATTCCACCACATCAGGAACATACCTACTCCATTGAAACTCCAGTTAGTATGTACAACTGTCAGTTTTATCCTGAAAAAATTGCTGATTGGTGGGTGGACCAATTTGGTGGATTGATTAACAACCTAGCGGAACCGGAGAGCGACAATCTCATTTCTCCTGCTGACTTAAACCGGCAAAACATCATACATCTTTCAATAAACGAGGCTGATCGGGTTCAAAAGATGATGGAAATTATGCTTGGCGAACAGACAGAACAAGGCTTTGCTTTTGAGCAGGTCAAGCAGGATTACTTAAACTTGATTCTCATCATCATATCCCGGGCACGAATGCGTCAATTTGCCATTTTACCTGAACGAGAAAGCCCTCGTAACGATATCATTGCTGCAGCTCAAAAGTTTATTGAGGATAACCTCACTGAACAAATCGACTTTTCTGATTACGCCCAAGAACATAACATTAGTCCTGGTTATTTTCGAGCTATATTTAAATCAGCAACCGGTCTTCCCCCAGTAGAATATCTAAACCGCTTGCGCATCATCCGTGCGGTTGAATATTTGAAAGACGAAACGCTGTCTATAAGTGATATATCTGCCTCTGTAGGAATTTATGACGCCAATTATTTCTCACGGATATTCCGGAAAATTATAGGCTATTCACCGCGCGAATTCCGAAATCAGGCTTATAAACTACTTTGATCAGCCTCAACCTCAAACAGTTATAAACAATAAGTCCCTCAACAAGTGAGGATTTGTCGGCTTATGCAATCAGATAAGCATGAGACCGTCGATGCCTTCACTGACATCTTTGTAACCGTTGACAATTAGTGATATCTGTTTACAGGTATAAATATAGCATACACCCGAATGGACTAATAGAAGAAAACAAATAGATATTAGCACAAAACGCATATTTGTCTAGCAATACAAGAAATACTGTTGAGAACCGCTATTTGGTCATTGTGTATTTAGAACAGGGAAACTTTTTATATAGAATTTGTTCCATTCACTTATCCAATCGCTGTGATAACAACGTAACTTCAATGGTCTTTCTACGGTTGTATTATTTCAATTAACCAAAAAAAACGATTCCTCCAACAGGCTTACGAATCTATAAAATAGATCCCAAAACTAATTAAAACGAACAGGAGTGTCGATAATAATTATTCAATATTGTTAACTTTCCTATAAAAAAAAGCATAAATTGCGAAAACGGCAATTTATGCTTCCTGTAACATATCATTTTTACTTTTCGAATTTTGTTTGTTATCCTCAAAGCCAAGAGTTTTTGCTGTTGAAGTATGGATTTCTTCAATAAGCTCTGGGTTTTCCATTAGTGACACACCATAAGAAGGAATCATTTCTTTAATTTTTGGTTCCCACTCTTTTACCTGTTCAGGGAAGCATTTTTCAATGACCTCCAGCATAACAGAAACGGCGGTAGATGCACCGGGAGAAGCACCCAGTAATGCTGAGATTGAGCCATCCTCAGCTGTAATTACTTCTGTACCAAATTGAAGCGTTCCTTTGCCACCAGCTTCTGTATCTTTAATTACTTGCACACGTTGGCCTGCTACAACTAAATCCCAATCCTCGCTTTTCGCGTTTGGAATAAACTCACGTAACTCATCCATGCGCTTTTCTTTTGACAACATAACTTGTTGAATCAAGTATTTGGTCAATGACATGTTTTTGGCGCCTGCTGCCAACATCGTTACGAGATTATCCGGTTTTACGGATGTTAACAGATCAAACACTGAACCATATTTTAGAAACTTTGGTGAGAATCCGGCAAACGGTCCAAATAGCAACGATTTTTTATTATCGATATATCTCGTGTCAAGATGCGGAACAGACATTGGCGGCGCACCAACCTTAGCTTTGCCGTATACTTTTGCATGATGCTTCGCTACAACATCTGGATTATTACAAGAAAGGAATATTCCGCTTACCGGGAATCCACCGATATTTTTCCCTTCAGGAATACTAGATTTTTGCAGTAAATGAAGACTTCCTCCTCCGCCTCCGATAAAGACGAATTTTGCCGTATGGCTTTCGACCATACCGCTGTCGAGATTCCGAACTTTCAATTCCCACATTCCATCACTAGTACGTGTAATATCAGTAACACTATGTTTATAGTTTAGATTGACATTTTTACTCTTTAAATGGTCAAACAGCATGCGCGTTAAGGCACCAAAGTTAACATCAGTTCCTGAGTCAATTTTGGTTGCTGCAATCGATTCCGTAGATGTGCGATCTTGCATAATTAAAGGAATCCACTCTATCAGTTTTTCTGGATCTTCGGAAAATTCCATGCCTTTAAATAAAGGATTAGCTGAAAGCGCTTCAAAACGCTTTTTTAAGAAAGATACATTTTGTTCGCCTTGGACTAAACTCATATGAGGCAATGGCATAATAAAATCCTGTGGATTACGTAGCAGCTTGCTGTTTACAAGATAAGACCAAAACTGCATCGACACCTGAAAATCTTCATTAATTTTTATCGCTTTACTAATGTCAATAGATCCGTCCGCTTTTTCAGCGGTGTAGTTAAGCTCGCACAGTGCCGCATGTCCAGTTCCTGCATTATTCCATTCGTTAGAGCTTTCTTCTCCTGCGTTGGTGAGCTTCTCAAACACTTTAATTTCCCATTCCGGTACTAATTCTTTCAAGAGTGTCCCTAAAGTCGCACTCATGATTCCAGCGCCAATTAAAATGACGTCGGTTTTCGATTCTCTGTTGCTCATGTTTACCAACCTTTTCTCCTAGAATTTGCAGAAAAGATATAGGCGCTCCTACTTAGACGACCTTAGTAAGCGAGGGCGCCTATATCTTTTCTGATGAATTAAACCTAATTACAGTTTATCAGAATTTTTCTTAGATTAAAATATTTACTTCCTATTATATATTAGTTAGAAGCTTTTTAAAAGCTAGTAAGAAATGACAAGCACGTGTACCAACCCCTTAAAAACAAATGCTCAATCCTGCTCTATGCAAGGGTTAAGCCTTTGGTTTGCTGTTACCAATAAACTGACAATTCCTTTTGAAAAACAAATAAAAAATACCCTAAAAAATTATTTTCAAATGAAAACGCCTCCTTTCATTTTCCCTCTAGTTCCATTCCTCATCTTTTGTTATAGTAGAAAAGTTGTTTAGACAACGAAGTAAAATCCCATTCATATCGGGGTAAAAGAAAAGGTGAAGTCATCATGGAACATCATGCATTACAACAAGTCGAACAACTAGCCCTAAAGAAAGAGAAGGCTTTTAGTGAAAGTCGTTTTCGTTACGTATTTCGAGCGATTTTAGCTAGTCTCTTTATAGGGTTTGGTGTCATTGTTGCATTTAAAACAGGAAATCTTTTTTATGTAGAAGGATCTCCATTCACATATCCAGTTGCTGCAATTACGTTCGGAGCGGCGATTATTCTCATTGCCTTTGGTGGCGGTGATTTATTTACCGGCAACGCGTTTTACTATACGTATACATGCTTGCAGAAGAAAATGATGTGGTCTAATGCTTTGAAATTATTAAGTATGAGTTATGTTGGTAATTTTCTAGGTGCGATCTTGTTTGCCCACATCATCTTTTTTACGGGGCTTTTTAACGATCCATCCGTAAACAGTTTCTTATTTAGTGTCGTCGGACAAAAGATGAATGCACCTTGGTTAGAGCTTTTCTTTCGAGGGATTTTGTGTAACTGGCTCGTCTGCTTAGCCTTTTTCCTTCCGATGAATATGAAATCAGAGGGCGCGAAAATCTTCACCATGATGCTGCTCGTATTCTGTTTCTTTATTTCTGGTTATGAGCATAGTATTGCCAATATGGGGGCATTTGCCATTGCGCTTGTATTAGAGCATCCTGAAACGATTAGTTTTAGTGGAGCGATTCATAATTTAATACCCGTTACCATCGGAAACTTTATCGGTGGAAGCTTGTTCATGGGTGTATTCTATCACTATCTAAATCAACCGAAACAAGTGAAGTCACAAGCAGAGATTAAAGTATTTCGTTCGAATGCGTAACAAATAAAGCAGGAAACATTTAAAGGTTTCCTGCTTTTTTGTATCTACGTTTTTTTGGACTATATCTTTTGCCAAGGACAAAGATAATTGGCTACCCAATTCTTGAATCCTTTCATTTAACACTGATTTTACTAAAATGCTGCCTAATCACTTCAAATCCAAGCTGTGACATACACCATTTCTAATAATTTTTCTACCGTGTTCTTGAAAAAATAACTTCGAGTAGCTCCTCCGGTGTATCTACAAGGTAATCTGGCTTTTGTTCCTGTACGAGCTCTTTTGCGTCATAGCCCCAACTCACCCATATAACCTTGATTCCAGCTGATTTGCAGGCCAAAATATCCCGTTGCTCATCTCCGACATAGATAACATCAGTTTTCTCTAGATGATATTCCTTAAGAAATTTGCGAATTAATTGATCCTTGCCGAAAATGACATTCGAACTCAAAATCCTTGATATATTTCTTACATGATTTCGGCGTAAAACCTTTTTGATCACATCCTCTGAGTTAGAGGAAATGATGGCTAGGCTGCGCCCTGTCCTCTCTAACGAATCCAGCACTTCTTTCATTCCAGGATACAAGCTGATCTCCTTTGCATATTTCAGATAAAAACGGTAGAAGTCTGGAATAATGAGTGGTGTTTTCAAAATTGGAAAGTTCAAGTGCTTGGCTCTTTCAAGGATCGATAACTTTCTTAGTGAGGGTAATTCCTCAATTTTAATTTTTCGATATTGATATTTTTCTGAAAAGGCATTCCATCCAGAAATGAAAACATTCCTGGAGTCGGCCAGGGTTCCATCAAAATCGAATAGAATGTATTTAGGCATTTGTTGTCTCCTGTCTCTCCTTAGTAATGAATATATGATAGAATCATACAAACCATTGGTCATCGTTCTCCAATGCATCTGAAACTATTTATTTTACCATTTTATTCCAATTGACCCACCTTTTATTATTTTTTTAAGAGGTGGCTATTCGCTAACTATATGTATGTTATTAATGCCCGTTCAAAAATGTACGTAATTAAGCTGCAAATAAGCGAATGCACAAGGCCGGTTCTAAACAGTATATATATCCGAAACAAAAAATGCCTGTCACTTGTCGTATTTAACAAGTAACAGGCACTCAAACTAAACTGTATCTTTACATTCTCCACTGGACTCTCTTACAACCAACTCCGGCATGAAAAGTGTTTTTTGATTAGTAAAATCTCTATCTAACAGCATGTCAAATACTTTCTTCCCCATGTCCTGTATGGGTTGTGAGACAGAGGTTAACTTGGGTACTGTTAGCCTACAAAGAACAGTATTATCAAACCCAATTACAGATAAATCGTTTGGAATATCAAATCCAAGTTCTCTAGCCGCCTCGATAACACCAATGGCTAATAAATCGTTGCAAGCAAATATTGCTGTTGGCCGTTCTTCTAAATTGAGTAACTGCAATCCAGCATCTTTGCCTCTTTCGATCGTTGCTTCTGTCTTGATGAAGTATTCTTCCCTAGGCTCCACATTTTGTTCCATCAATGCCTGTCTATATCCATTAATTCGTTGAATATTACTCCAGGCATGTTCGGCAATCATGGCAATTTTCGTATGGTTTAAGGAGAGTAAGTGCTTGGTCCCGATATACCCGCCTTTAAAGTCATCAATCGTCACAGTTGTTAATGGCAAAGATGGGATGTCGTTTGCGATAAGGGCAACTGGGATTTTCTTTTCCATGACCTCTTCCAACAGGTCTAAGCTTTTCACCCCTGAAGCTAGAATAAATCCATCGACACTCTTTCGAATCAGAAGAGAAATATATTTCTTTTCCTTTTCTTCAAGATTATCCGTGCTACAAATAATCACACTAATCCCAAGTTCATTTCCTCTATCTTCAATGCTCCTTGCGATATCTGCAAAAAACGGGTTGGAAATATCCGGAATAAGAAGTCCTACTGTATTTGTTTTCTTCCCCATTAATGCAGATGCTACAACACTAGGGGAGTACTCTAGTTGTTCCATTGTTTTTATAACTTTTTGTCTCGTTTTCTCCCCTACACGGCCGTTATTATTGATGACATTTGAAACGGTAGCAATAGAGACGCCTGCTTCTTTTGCAACATCATATATAGTAGGTTTCATCTCATATCCCTCTTCATTTTTGTTTCTAATTATATCACTTACCCTGTCTTAATAGGTACCATTCGAGGAATAGTCAATCACTTAATGAGTTTCTTAGTCAGCCACTATGAATTCATTTAACTTTACTAACTCTTTGCTTTCATACGATTGTTTGCACGCATATCCAATCTCTGTCGATTTCACGCCATCTTCAACCGTAACTTCCGGTTTTCTTTGTTCAAGGATACAATTGATAAATTCTTCCGCTTCTTTTTGGTACGCTTGCTCAAAACGCTCTAAAAATCCGTCGAAACACTCTTGGATAACTCCTTCTTCTTTCATGATGACCACTTGATTTTTTTCAGGCACCGTACCGATTCGAAGAGAGCCTTTAGTTCCGATAATTTCTGTTTCGATATGATAACCATGTGCACAATTTCTACCAGCTACAAAGATCCCCATAGCATTATTCTCAAATCTGACCATTGCTGCTCCCGTTTCCGCATCATTGATTTCAACAAACTCAGGACGGGCAAAGGCCCCACCAATCGCCCAAGTTTCTTTTGCTTCCGCACCTAAATACCAGCGTGCTAAGTCAAAGTCATGGATCGACATATCCAAGAACAATCCTCCACTATAATTCGCACGAGCAAACTGTAAGAACCCATCCATTTTTGAAGATGGATCTAAACCATAGCAACGGATCATGAATGGCTCACCAATTTCTCCTCTATCAATCGTTTCTTTTGCCGCCATATACGAGCGATCATAACGACGCATAAATCCTAGCATGAACACTTGGTCTAGGTGATTGTTAACAGCTCCTTGTACTTCAAGAGCCTCTTCCAAGTAAAGACCAAGCGGCTTCTCACTAAATACATGAAACCCAGTAGCGAGTGCTTTTTTGATTTGATTGCAATGAAATCCTGATGGAGAAGCAATAAAAATGGCATCTAGCTCTTTATTTTCAAGCATTTCTTCATAGCTCGTATAGCCATATGGGATATTCCAATGTTGTTGAACTTCCTTCACCTCTGATTCAATCACGCTGCACACCGCGGTCAATTCACAACCTGGAATACGAAAAGCTAAATTTTCCGCATGTTGTCTACCTAATCTTCCTAATCCTACAATCCCTACTTTTACCTTTTTCATTTTAATCGACTCCTTGTTTCTTGGTTTTTAGTTGCATGGTTAGTAGATTTCGTCTAAAGTTCAAATACAAAATAACTTTTGGTGAAGCGCTTAATCAAAATTTATCATGATAACGCTTTACTAGTCAACGAAATTATTGTGTTGAAAATAAAAGATTTAAATAGTTTAATCGATCTCTAGCTTTTATGGAAATTAAATTTTCAACAGAAGAAAAAATGTATAAAGCACAGTAGTTAGTGCCATCATCAATTAAGCGCTACATCAAAAATACAATAGTGTTAAATGAATAAGAAAAAGACTTCGGTATCAAACCGAAGTCATATTTTTTATTCTTAAAACAGCAGGAATCCATTAAATAAAGTCCTTTTTTGAAAGAGTTTTTAAAAGTTGAGAGGTGATATCCCACATCTCTTCATACTGTTTCAAACTTTATTAACCATATGTTCTAGTTCAGGATTAGCTTTCACTTTATCTTTTATAGACTTGTTACTTCTTCTTGTGAAACAAGAGTAGATTTTCTTCTTCTGGAATATAAAACTGTAACATAGAATTGTCGCTATTCATGCTTGAAATTATATCTTATTATCCTAAGCATCTATCCATTTCCTTCTCCATTCAACCCGCTCATGCTCTTCTATCTGTTTTTCAAGCGTATCGTCCCAGCGTTCAAGCCATGTATTCCAGACGCGCGCGTAGAAGGTGTCCTGCTCTTTGTTGTACAGTTGAAATTCCAAACATGGAACGTGTTCGACAATCTTTTGCTCAAAACTTGTGACATCGGACACGACCGTTTGAAAGCCGTCTTCATCCAACCCATTTTCTTGCTCGGAAAGAACGTGTAAAATTCGCTCCTTTGTGATGAGATCCTTCGATTCTGCATAGCGGTAAAGAGTCCATTCTTCATCTGCTTCAGGCACAGACCCGTTCATTTCCGGCCATAATGCATCATGAACTGAGCTGTAAAAAAGCTCTGTCCCCTCTTCTTCCAATTCCTCTTCCACGATACCTGTCTCCAGTTGCTCTTGCCCTTTTGTTGTTAGCTTGTAAATGGATCTTTCGAGGCGAACCAAACCTGTTCGTTGCATTTTTTCCATCAAATCTGCAATGAACAGTTCCTCAACTAACAACATTTCCGCCAAATTGGCAGCGCGCCGGATATCTGTCTGTTCAACCGCAAGAAGGATCATTTTCATGAGAATATCCATTTTTGAACGTTTTACCCGTTTAAATGTCACATCAACAGTTTCAACTGGCACATACCACATAGCAGACTCTTTGATTTGAACAGCTGGGTTTTCAAGCAAACTTGCTTGCAAACGTTTCATTACCTTATCCATGCAGACTCACCTCTTCAAGCGTTCGCAGTCCATTTTGTTGTTTGACCGCGCCTAATACGTGAATATACATTTGTCTTGTTGCTGCTTGTCTTGCTTTTTCGGTAAACATTTTCGTACTGCCAATTAAAACTAAAAGCTCCCTTGCTCTAGATAGGGCGACATTCAGTCGACGATAGTCTTTGGCAAAACCAATATCATCCTGTTTGTTATCGTGATTACGCACCATGCTTAACAATATGACATCCATTTCCATCCCTTGAAAGCGGTCGACGGTCCCAGTTCGAATCGTCAAGTGTTTTAAGCGTAGCTCCTGATGAATCAAGCGGTCAATCCGTTTAACTTGTTCCCCGTAGAAACTAATGACACCAATGCTTTTTTTCTCATCCGGCTTCACTCTTCCAGCTTGCTTCGCCTCTGCCGTCGCTTGGTCGAGTTCCTTTAACAACTCCTCAATTCTTTTCAATTCAGCCGAGTTAAAGAGGCTTTTTCCACCTTTCATTCTTTCTTCGAAAAAGGCGGGCTCGTTCGGGATATCGAGCCATAATAAATGATTGTCTCGGTGAATGAGTGACGATTCTAGCAAGTGATCCCGCTGCGAATCGGAATCTGGCAAGCCGCATTGGAGTCGTTCGTTTTCCTGCTCATAAAATGGAGAAATAGTTGCCATAATATTTTCGTGCATCCGATACTGAATGGCAAGCATTGTTTTATTGCTTTTCGGCAAGTTCTTAAACAACCTCTCAAATAGCGATTCTTTTAACAGATTTTTTAATTCCACTTTTCCTTCAAAGTCGTCACTTTCGTCCGCCATTTCTTGCAACGTTTCTTCTAGCGTATCGTTTCCTAAAAGAGGTGGTAGCTGGTGATGGTCTCCTACTAAGATGACTTTCTTTCCTTTTAGCATTGGCAATAGAAGCTCTGGAGGTGTTGCTTTTGATACTTCATCAATAATTACGACATCAAAGACAGGGAAGCTATCCATAAAGTCCTTCCGTGCAGATGCCACACAAGTTGTTCCAATGACGTTAGCATGCTTGACGTAAAGTTTGCGAATTTCATCTAGATCGTGGTCATTTGCTTCTTCAAGCAAGGAAAGCCATTGTCCTTGAATGGACTGAAAAAGAGGAAGCCTTTGTTTTTCCTGTTTTAGTGACTCCCGTGTAAAAGTAAAACTCGCCACTTGCTTTAAAACTTCTTCATGCTCTTTTTCCGGTTCGTTCTTAAGAATTTCATAAAAAGGAATTAGCTCTTCTTCCTTCTCTGCAATCAAGCCGTACAGCTCTTCTAAACGAGTTTCAATTTGTGCAAAGTTCTGCTCCTCTTCTTGAAGTTGCAACGTTTCTTCTTTACTTTGTTGACGACTTGTATTAACCCGTTCTTTTACTTGCTCATACTGGTTTTTCTTGTTTTGAAGCTCTACTGCTTTTGCTTCATTTTGTCGAAGCAGTTCATGAGCATTCGGAATCGGTTCTGCAGCCTCCACCATTTCTTTTAATCTATTTTGAAGTGGATGAAGTTCTGCATTCTGCTCATCAACCTTCTGCTGCCACTTTAGATAGAAGCTTTTGTTTTCTTCCTGTTTACTCTGAAGGTTAATAAGCATTTCTTTCTTTAGCTGCCTAAAGGCTTCCTGCGCCATGTTTTTATACGTATCAAATGGCTTTAGTCGTACAGCCTTTTTCCGCACAAAGTGTCTCCTGCTATACAATCCTTCCAGAGCTCTTAGAAGCATTTGTGGATAGATGTTTGTATTACCTTTTAGCCTACTTCTTAGTTCATCTAAAAAATGATCGATTTCCACCGCGGTATATACAGCTGAACGATTTAGAGCACGCTGCTGAACTGGGTCAAACGAAATTCGCTGCCCATTTAATAGCCGTTCTATATAGGAAACCGCACCATTTAGTTTGTCATTGTATTCTTTTAATTTTTCGAGCTGTTTGATTTCTGCCCGAATCTCTCTTAGTTCTTCCAAAAGCTTCTGAACTTTTTCAGGCCGTTCCAGGTTTTGTTCAAGTAAGATCCATTTTAAGCCGTCAACTTGTTTGACGTCCGTAACTTTTGTGATTAACGCATCCAACGTTGCTGTTGCCTCAGCCCAAGTTTCACATTCAGCTTTAGCTTGCTCGACGGTTTGCGTTTTTTCAGTCACTTTATTTTCAAGATCCTGACAGGCGATACTGTGCTGTAGTTGTTGTATTTCTGTTTGGATGGCATCGTACTCTTTTTGAATAGCGTCACTGTTTGGCTCATCACGAAGAAAAATGCCATCCTTTTTTATTTCTTCATCCAACAAACGGAGAGAATGCTCGATCTCAAGCATACGCTGCTGAGTTAATTGCTGCTCATGCTCGGCCGTTTGCACGTTCCTGCTTTGCTCTTTTATACTAGCCTCAATTTCACTTACTTGTTCTTTTGCTCTCTTTTTTGCTTCAATTTCTGCTTCCAAACGCGCGAGTTCTGGCTCTAGCTCCTTTAGCTTCTGTTCATTTTCCGTCCATTCTACTTCAATTTTCGCTTCACGTTTTTGTCGTGCTTCAAATTGTGTGGAAACTTCTTTTAATGTATGGTCTTTCCAATACTGTCCTACATTTTCTTCAATGAACTTCTTACCTTCTTCTTCAATGCTTTCCGTGCGTCCAACTCGAAGAATGCGAATATCTTTATTTTCCAACAGTCGACCAAGAGCATTATCCACCGCCAAATTGGACTGCGACGCGACTAGTGTGCGCAGCCCTGCTCGTGCATTCTGCAGGCAGATTTCAGATATAACCGTTGTTTTTCCGGTTCCAGGCGGTCCTTGAATGACGTACAAGTCTTCCGCAGACATGGCGCCTGTGACCGCTTCCCTCTGAAACTCATTTAATCGATTATGAAACTGAAGTGGTGGTAACTTATTTGGTGGCCGAACCGGCGGCTTGTTTTCAAATAAAAGTTGCTCCAGCTCTCGATTAGCAGCTAAGCCATTTTCTAAGTGCTTGAATCCTTGTCGGAGTCTTTTTACCTGGCTTAACGTTGCAAAATTACTGAAAACCACTTCTTTTTGCTTCAGGTCAATCTGATTCTTTCTAGCCCGTTCTTCCATATTTTTGTTCAGTTCTACTTCCACCTTACGAGCAGAACGATTCGCTTTTAGTACTTTTCCAACATCCTGGTCCAGTCCTTTTAGTTTAACGCTTAAATCTTTAATTGATTTCCACTGCTTATCATCTAATTGACAGCCAGTAATGGTCATCCGGGTAAAATCACCATTGAATGTAAGACCCGAATACTTACAATCCATATCTGGGATATCCGCCGAACGTTCCTGAATTTTCAGGTAGCCTTCCCAACTTGCAATACGTTTTTTCACGTACTTGGAACTTTCCTGCGCAACGGGCATTCCGTGAATCAAGCTTAGCAACTCAATCGAGATCGTACTCCCCCGCTGAACATTCAAATCAAATGTTAGGTCGACTGACCGGCGCCAGTTTGTCTGCACAGAGGCACGCGCCGTTTTCGCCGTTACATTCGTTACAATAAAACGGTCCTTCTCAACGACACAATGCAGTATGACCACAAGCCCTTCGTACATATCGGCCATCCGTACATTTGCCTCATTATCTACGTACAAAGCTACTGAAAGAGGGCGATCCTCTGTCTGCGGATATTTTTCTATATATATACGAAACGATTTCTCCAACGAAAAAAACGAACGCTCCTCGATCCCGAGCACTCGCATCTTATCCTTCGCTTTATTCGTTATAGTAATCGGACAACGGTATGTCTTTATAAGTGTATTCATGCGTCCACCTACTTGCATTATTCAACACCAAAAATGTTTAATAGTTTTCGTCCAAAACTGAATTATAGCATATTGAACTACAGCTGCTCATTAAGATTGAGTTTTTTTGTAGATTTATATGTATGTAATTTTTGCAAGTTTGGAATAAATAATGAGCTTTATCAATTGAGTCGGCTTTAATTATGTTTATCAATAGTTTTTTCAGGAGTCCCTACAGCCTTATGAACTTACTTTTCCTGTTTGATTGAGCATGGATTTGAGCTTCATTGCTCTCTTGAAGGACTTTTCTTCTTGGTTGAGCATGGGTTCGGGCTTCATTCCCCTTATGATGCACTTTTTCTCTTTGTTTAAGTATGGGTTTGGGCTTCATCTCTCTTATGATGCACTTTTTCTCTTTGTTTGAGCATGGGTTCGGGCTTCATCTCTCTTTTGATGAACTTTTCCTCTTTGATTGAGCATGGATTTGGGCTTCATCTCTCTTATGATGCACTTTTTCTCTTTGTTTGAGCATGGGTTTGGGCTTCATCTCTCTTATGATGCACTTTTTCTCTTTGTTTGCGCATGGGTTCGGGCTTCATCCTCCTTATGATGAACTTTTCCTCTTTGTTTGAGCATGGGTTTGGGTTTCATCTCTCTTATGATGCACTTTTTCTCTTTGTTTGAGCATGGGTTCGGGCTTCATCCTCTTTATAAGGAATTATTCCCGCTGAGTTCAGCTCGGATTCGGGCCCCTACCTTTTCATGAGGAACTTTCCCCGTAAGTCCAGCAAGGCATCAACCTTCTCCATTTAAAGCAAAACAGAATCGTAAGCATTATTTCCAAGTGTTCTCTGACACTCTCAATCCCTAAAAAGTCCTCCGACACTGTTACAATGCCAAAGGACCTCCAATCTTTTCACCTATACTCTTATTAAAGTGTATTTTTATAGTAAATCTAGGGGGCTGCTTTTCTTTTCAAAAAAGAATATAGTTCTTTCTGACTCTAGTATTTCAAAATTAGAAAAAGTTACTTACGTTTAGTTTTCCCCTATAAATTCATCCACATTTTCTGGAGTCACTAACTGAAATGGAATCATCACTGTCTCTACCTCTTCACCATTCGCAGCTTTGACTGCTAATTGAACACTCGTAGTCGCTTGTCCATTCGCATCCTGGAAGACTGTTACGTCCAGTTTACCAACCTCTAGTAATTCTAATGCGTCTGGGGATGCATCGATTCCTGCGACGACAATCTCATCTAACTTACCAGCTGCTTCAATGGCAAGTAAGGCACCGATCGCCATTTCATCGTTATTCGCTACAACTGCGTCAATTTGCTTTCCAGATTGAAGCCAGTTTTCCATTAGATTCATTCCTTGATTACGAGACCATTCTCCAGTCCCTTGTAACACGACTTCCATATCTGGGTTTTGCTCGATAATTTCCATGTTTCCTTCTGTTCTTTTAATTTGTGCTTCATGCCCTAACATGCCGTCAATGATCGCAATGTTCCCTTTTCCGTCTAGCAGCTTTGCCACTTCTTCCATTTGAAGCAAACCAGATTCAATGGAAGATGAGCCAACAAAGGCTGTCGCTTGATCGACTGCATCAAATGTTTGATTCACGACAATAATAGGGATACCAGCTTCATTCATTTTCGCAACAATATCAGGAGCTGCAACTGTATCTACTGGCATGAAAATAACCGCATCCACACCGCGAGTTATAAAGTTTTCGACTTGGTTCATTTGTCTTGAACTATCCTCTTGTGCATCGGAAAAAACAAATTCAAAGTCTGGGTGATTACTAGCTTCTTCATTCATTGCATCATAGATAAATGTACGGAATGTATCACTTACACTTGAAAGGGAAACCCCTATGACCTTTTTGTCTCCGCTTGAACCTCCTGTTGCTTCTGATGAGGCCCCTTCTCCTCCACCGCAAGCAGCGAGGATGACAACCATGACCAAACTGAGAATCAATAAAAATACTTTTTTGTTCACCATCTCAAATACCCCCTGAAATAATTTTTAATGACTTATCATTTGTTTACCTATGTAAACCTTCTTACGCGATCACCCCCCTTCAATGGATTGCTGGATTTTTTCAGCTTCACCAGGCAAGTATGCGCTTTCGCAAATCACTAAATAATTTACTGAATATTACAAAAACTAAAGCTGTGAATTCCCTCCTTGGACAATGTTTTCAATTTGTAATGCTATAAAAATCTATTAAAAGTTGTCTACCTTTTAAAATTGGTCTAACAGAATCAAAATTCATACCGAGACACTAGATCCCTTACTTCTATACTTGATTCGTATCTCGGTATTCTCATTCGTTACTTCTTTATTGAAGGTACGCTTATTTCACTCGCCGTTCCTCTAATCACTAGTTCGGGCGACATCACTATTCGCTGTTTCAATTTTTTCGGCTCCTTAATTTCTTCAACTAATAGCTCAACTACCTTTTCTCCCATTTCTTTTATTGGCTGAGAAACTGTCGTTAACTCGGGATAACACATATTAGCAAGGATCGAATTGTCAAATCCAACAATGGAAATGTCTTTTGGAATATCTAATTTTAATTCACGCGCCCCTTTCATTGCTCCAATTGCCAGAGGTTCCGTAGATGCAAAGATAGCTGTTGGAGGGTGCGGTAACTTAAAAAGGTCAACTGTTGAATCTTTCGCATCAGTAAACGTCGTATTATTAAGTGAAACTAATCCCTCGTCATAACTAATTCCCGCTTGTTCAAGAGCTTGTTTGTAGCCATCAAGTCTAGCTCTTGTAACCGGAAAATAAATATCCTCCGTGACCATGGCAATGGATCGATGGCCAAGTTCAATTAGATAAGAAGTGGCTTCATACGCGCCCAAAAAGTCATTTACAACGACCGTATTCAAATCTAGTGAAGGCACTTCCCTGGAAAGTAAAGCGACAGGAATATCATTATTCAATAATGTTTTTAAAGCTTTCGTATTTTTTAACCCTGTCGCAACAATAATTCCATCGATGTATTTCTGTTTTAGAATCGAGACATACTCCATTTCCTTCTCTAAATTATTATCCGTGCTGCAAATCATTAAACTAAACCCATGTTTTCTCCCGTAATCCTCTATGGTTCTTGCGATTTCTGCCATAAATGGATCGGCTATATTTGGTATGAGTAAGCCTATTGTTTGTATTCTTTTTTTAACAGATGCTGCTACACTAGGTTGGTAATCTAATCTCTTCATCGTATCTTCAACTTTTTTTCTGGTCTTTGCCCCGATACTCCCTGTATTATTAAGGACTTTCGAAACCGTTGAAATAGCAACACCCGCCTCTTTCGCAACATCATAGATAGTCGGTTGTTTCAAATCCATTTCCTCCTTTCCCGTAAGGACCAATACATTTATTTTAATCTTTTTTACTTTAGATTAAAATCACCAAGTTAGAGTGATATTTTAGAGCCGGGAACTATTGAACATAAATCACTCTTGAGAAAGAAGGTCATGCAGTTACTAGCGAACGATTTAGTAGCTTCTCGTTTTTTCAACCATTAAAAACTAGCCCAGTCACTTGTATCGATAAAACTTTATGACTTCTTTCACCTTTTTCTATCTCAAAATCCCCATTAATGGTAACGATTACAAATCAATTTTTTTTTGACATAAATCTGTAACTGGTTCATTAGATTGCCAATGTTTTTCGATTTCCTCCAGCGATTTCCCTTTTGTTTCTGGTACCCATTTCCAAACAAAGACAAAAGAAAGAATACACATGACACCGTAAAAGCCATACGTCATGACACTGCTAATTTCTAATAATGAAGGGAATGTCGATGAGATAAGTAAATTACAACTCCAGTTCGCCACAACGGTAATCGCCATTACTTGCCCCCTGATTTGATTAGGGAAAAGTTCAGAAGCTAGCACCCACACCAGTGGTCCAAACGATAGATTATAAAAGGCTGCGTAAAGTAAAATGAACAGCAAAGCACTGAGTCCCATAGACTCCTGAGCTGACAAGGCCGCTACCCCAAACATTCCAATTGCCATACCAACCGACCCTATTAAAAGCAAGCGTTTTCTCCCCCACTTATCTACAAGTGTAAGAGCGATAAAAACAAAGACAAGGTTCACGACTCCAAGCAATACCGTTTGCATCATAGAGTCATCTGCACTCGCTCCCATATTAGCAAATATACGCGGGGCGTAGTACAAAATAACATTAATTCCTACAAACTGTTGCGCCGCAGCTAATAAAACCCCAACAACAACAACTGTCTTTCCAAAAGAAAAAATCTTTCCTTTTGGCACATCTAAGGATCGTTTCACATCATCAAAGATTTCTTGTGCTACTTTCTTCGAACCATTCACTTTCACTAAGATTTTCATTGCCTCTTCATCTCTATTTTTCGAAATTAAATAACGAGGCGTTTCAGGCACTAAGAAGAGCAGGAAGAAGAATAAAAGTGCTGGGATTGCTTCAGAAGCAAACATATATCTCCAGCCAAGATCATGGATCCAGCTAGCACTTTGCCCAGCTGCAATTCGCCAGTTTACAAAGTAAACAACTAATGTCCCAAAAATAATAGCTAGATTATTTAACGTTACTAATCTTCCTCTAATATTCGCCGGAGACGTTTCACTGATATATAACGGCCCTAACCCTGAAGCCAAACCAACACCTATACCTCCCAATATTCGATAGATGTTAAACATAACGAATAGGCCAAGTGTCGGCTCATCCTTTGTAAAAAAGAGGAATTCCGGATAAGCTGAAAGCAATGCTGAAATAAAAAACAACCCTGCCGCAACCATAAGAGAATTTCTACGGCCAATTCGATTCGATAGAATTCCACTTATTAATCCGCCGATAATACAACCAATCAAAGCACTGGAAACTGTTAACCCATGAAATAACGTACTTAAACCAAGTGCATCTATAAAATAGACTTGCAACGACTGCTCTGCACCAGATATAACCGCGGTATCGTACCCAAACAACAGGCCACCCAATGCTGCAATAACGGTTAAATAGATAATATACTTCATATTTTGTTTCAAAATTCTCCACTCCTTCTATTGGTACTGTAATAAGTCCCCGTAGACATTCTTTATATAGGAAACGTTATTACAGTTTGGTTTAACTCCTCGTCTCAACGCCACTCATAGACGTTGAGACGGGGAGTGGCCGCGTTTTCGTAAACGCTTTTCATACATTTAAAAGTGGCAATGATTAGTAGAATTGTTTCTTCTATACTTCTACCTTAGCAACTTCCCATTCTTTCAGTTGTTTCAGAGAGTTTTTATAGTGACCAACAATTTCATCTAAGTAATGATCATGTTTAATAGGCGTAAATGGATTAGGACCTTCTGCCACCATTTCCATAATAACCGGACCGCTGTAACCGATTTCATCCAAAGCCTTGATTTGACTTTCTAAATTAGAATGACCTTCACCGATTCCTTGTCTATTTGAATCAGCAACATGGTAAACGCCTAAGTATTCTCCCGCATCCTTAAGAGCATGGATAGGACAAGCTTCTTCAATATTCATGTGATACGCATCTAATAGAACTTTAAGGTTATCACTTTCAACTTCATTAATTAATTTCAACGCTTCCTTGCCTGTTACAATTTGGTGGTTTTCATAGCGATTTAATACTTCAAACACCACTTCAATGCCTTGCTCTTCTGCTTTCTTAAGCACTTCCCTTGTACTTAGAACAAGCAATTCCCAATCCTTCGCTATTTCTCCACATCCATGAGTCTTCCCAACATCACCATGTAAGCAAATTCTTTTTGCGCCAAGTTGGTCAGCCCAACTTACTAAATCCAAAAAATATTGAACGGCACTAGAGCGAACGTCCTTATCGGCACTTGAAATATCTACATTATCAGGAGTAATGGATAACACTTTTAAATCATACTTCTTTAATACTTCTGCCAATTCCGCGGGGTTCTGCGATAAATCCCCTTGTACTTCCACTCCATCAACACCAATCTCTTTGGCGAGTTTGCATTTTTCTTCAAATTCAATATCCCCAAACGTCCATAAGCAAAGACCATAATCTCTAATCATTTCACTTTCCCCTCCATTATAATTAGTAGAGATCTTTTAAATTATTTAACTAGCACTAGATTATCAATTTTAATGGGACTGTTCGTTTTTACAGATTCAATACTCGCTAACGCAATTTTCAATGCCCATCTAGCATCTTCAGCCGTCGCTTCTACTGGTTTATTTTGAATGATGCAATCTGTAAAGCTTCTTAATTCCTCCACATACGCATCAAACAATAAATCTTGGTCATAACGCGATGTATCGAAACTAACACCATTGTGATTGTATCTAGTCATACTCGATTCACGTATTCCACCCATAGTCAGCATACCTTCCGACCCAAACACTTCCGCTCGAACATCATAACCGTAAACAGCTTGGAAGTTTGCATCTGCCGTAGCAATGGCACCGTTATCAAATTTGACTGTTACAGAAGCTGTATCTAATAATCCACTTGCTTTTAAGTCTGGTCGAATCAATGCATCTGCAACCGCATATACTTCAACTGGTTTGGCACCCGGATTCAAATACATAAGTGCATCAAAGTCGTGAATTAATGTTTCTAAGAAAATCGTCCATTCAGGGATTGATTCAGCTCCATTTAACTTGGGATCTTTAGTCGTAGATTTCATTAATTGTGGAGTTCCAATGTTTCCAGCTTTGATCTCCGTATGAGCTGCTTTAAAGCCTTTTTCAAACCTACGATTAAAACCAACTTGCACTAAAACATTACTTTCCTCTGCCACTTGAACAACCTCATTTGCTTCCTCTAAAGTAACAGCCATAGGCTTCTCACAAAATACTGCCTTCCCTTGTTTAATCGCAGCAAGTACATTGCTTGCATGTGTACGAGCTGGTGAAACAATAACAACCGCTTGAATTTCCGGATCTTGAATTAAATCCATTGGGCTTGTATAAGCCTTCGCATCGACACCTAAACGTTCAATTAGTTTTTCAGCCGAACCTGGAACAGGATCTGCAACCGCATACAAATTAGCTTGAGGTAATCGCTGAGCAATCGTTTCCCCATGAAAAGCCCCCATTCTTCCAGCACCTATTAAACCAATATTTACTTTATTCATAACTATACCTCCATAATAGTAATATGTATCATCCAAATTTTCAGGAAAGTTCTTTCCTTGTTTCTGATATTAACCTATCTATTTTTATTAGTCAAACTATTTTTTGAATTTTACTATTTAAAGATCCTTAGTTTATGTAGGTTGACCCCCAACTACAACACGTGTTATTACAGCATCCCTTACAAAACAATGATAAAACCGCACTCAATAATTCATTTCTTTCTTATAAAGCACAGTCACCCTATAGGAAAGTACTTTCCTTCATTTCCGCTATTTTAATTCGTTTCATTCTATTATGAGGTTCTTTCATTTATAGAATCTTTGTTTACAGTGAATTGATATGATAATTGGAGAAGAAATAAAAGAAAAAAGACCTCGGCAAATACCGAAGTCTTAAAGTTCAAATTGATTTTTAGGATTTTCATAGTTTTTCAGGGGGGAATTTCTATGAAAAAATAGTGGGTTGTGAAACCTGTATTGAATGATCTTCTACTATTTCTTTAAACCATCCTATACTGTTAAATTGTTAAGTATTTAATCCCTCTTTAATGGATTTCAGCGTCAGCTCGTTTGACCATTCTGGTCGATCAGGATAAGCAAAGACTGAATTTGTTACAATTCCATCAAACTTCATTTCTCGTAGCTTACGATATAATGCATCAAAGTTTACTTCCCCTTCACCAGGATTTAGGTGCTGATGAATCGTAACTTTTGCATCAGGTGGATTCACAATATAACGTAATCCAAATGCCGCTTTATGATTAAGCGTATCAGCAATGAGAACATGATCAAGTAAATCTCCTGCTTCTTCTAAGTGTTTCTCTACATCGCCAATTCCATCATCATAGAAGAACGCATGGGCAACAGAATATACCAACTTAATCCAATCTTTATCGAGCGCACGAATCATTCGAATCGCTTCTATATTCAACTCAATAAAATCATTCGGATGCGATTGTAAATTCAGTCTAATCCCTTCTTTTTCAAAAAGTGGCATTAATTCGTACATTGATTTCACAAAAGCAGCTTCACTTTCAACCGGCCGGCTTATATCACCAGCAAATTCACTGTTCATTAAATCGACACCTAATTCAGAAGTGATTTCAATACAACGCTTCCAATTTCGCACTGCCGCTTGACGTTCTTCCTCATTTGGAGAAGACCATTGTTGAACAGGAAGGACCGAAGAGATCTTCACCCCAGCATCTGAGCAATATTTTTTAAGGTCTTTGATCAGCTGCTTATCTACCTTTGGATATTCATAAAACCAAATAAAATCTTTACGCGGCGATAATTCTACATATTCATACCCTAACCTCGCAACGGCATCGATTGTATCTTTTAAATTGGTGTTATCACGATAATGAGACGGATCATAAGCTAAACGCATTATTAAAATTCTCCTTTCATTTGTGGAAAACGGATTCCCACTGTAAAAAAATTTTTATTTATGAACTCTAACCTGTTAGATGAAAACTCTAGAAAACCATTCTTCCCAGACGTCATTCATCTTCTAGTTAGTTGTTCTACTTGGAATTCTGGTCATTTCTAATTCGCCTTTTTTTCAGCCATATCTTGTACTTCTACTTCAATTTTTTTTTCAGCAAGCCATACCTCTTCAATTTCTTCAAGTGATTTATTTTTTGTTTCTGGAACAAATTTCAATACAAAGAAAAAGGCAAAAGCACTAATAAGTCCGTAAATAAGAAACGTTCCTGTACCTAAAGCTTCATTTAGTGGAGGAAATGTAGATGAAGCTGTTAAGTTAGCTCCCCACACTAATGTGACAGCTATCGCAACCGCTTGGCCTCTAATCTTAGTAGGGAACAACTCCGAGATTACAACCCATGCAACAGGTCCCCAAGTCATCTGAAATAAAGCTACAAATACTAAAATAAATATCAAAGTACTAATTCCTTCAATGTTCAAAAAGAAAGTTGCCGCGACTGCAATTAAACTAATTGCACATCCTGCAGAACCCAAAAGCAGTAAGAACTTTCTTCCTTGTCTATCAATGAGCCTTACAGCTATTAATGAAACAATAACACTTATCACTCCAACAAATATCGTTTGAAACATGGATGTTGACGCATCCGCACCAAGGCTTTCAAAGATCCGCGGCGCATAATATAGAATGATATTTATACCGATAAATTGGCATAAAATAGCCAATGTCATACCTACGATCAAAACTCGCTTTCCATAATAGAAAATGTTTACTTTTTCTGTTGAAGTGTTTAAAGAATGTTTGATTTGTTGCAGAGTTTCTCTAGCTATTTGTTTAGATCCATTTATCTTTTCTAATAGGGTATATGCTTTATCATAGTCCTTTTTAAGGGCCATATATCTAGGTGTTTCCGGAATAAATAAAAGAAGGCCGAAAAATAAGGCAGCTGGGATCAATTCTGAAGCAAACATATATCTCCAGCCAATATCATTTATCCAAGCGCTGGTTTGTCCAGAAGCTATGCGCCAGTTGACAACGTATACAATTGTTTGCCCAAAAACCACAGCCATATTATATAAAACGACCAATTTTCCCCTAATATTCGCAGGACTCATTTCACTAATATACATTGGCGCTATGGCCGAAGCTAAACCTACTCCAATACCACCTATGATTCTATAAATGTTAAAGGTAACCAACAATGCAAGGCTAGGTTCACCATAAGTGAAGAATAGTAACTCCGGGTAAGCTGAGCCTAGTGCTGATAGAAAAAATAAAACAGCTGCAATAACGAGTGTATTACGTCGTCCAATCTTGTTGGACAACATTCCAGAAATGATTGCTCCTATAATACAACCTATTAATGCACTAGATACAGTAAAACCATGAACGAACGAACTTAACCCTAAACTGTCCACCAAGTATAATTGTATGGATTGTTCTGCCCCTGCAATAACCGCTGTATCATAACCGAAAAGAAGTCCACCTAAAGAAGCCACTGCTGCTATAAAAAAAATGTAATATCTCTGGTTATTCATCATAAAAGCGAAGGAAGTTCCTTCTATCCCCCCTTATTTTTTCAATGATTCTCAACATCAACGATCAATGCTAGTTTCACAAATTAATTTTTTATAAATTATTTTATACAGTAATAGAGAAAGGGAAGGGTACATATTTATGCACCCACTTACTATTGTTTTATTTTTCAGCTAATACTATTCGTATTTTCTACAACAAATAGAATAAAATGAAATAGGGTTTTCCCTCTTTAATTTTTCCCGACAAATTCGTCTACATTTTCAGGAGTTACTAAAAGATACGGAATGATCACCGTTTCAACATCTTCACCATTTGCTGCTTTAACAGCTACTTGTACCCCTGTAGAACCTTGGCCTTTCGCATCTTGAACACCGTTACGTCCATTTTACCAGCTTGCATATATTCTAACGCATCTGGGGATGCATCGATTCCTGCTACGATAATCTCATCTAATTTGCCTGCCGCTTCAATTGCTAGTAAGGCACCAATGGCCATTTCATCATTATTAGCGACAACAGCGTCAATTTCTTTTCCAGATTGAAGCCAGTTTTCCATTAGGTTCATGCCTTGATTACGAGACCATTCCCCTGTTCCTTGTAAGACGACTTCCATATCTGGATGTTCCTCAATAATTTCCATATTTCCTTCTGTTCTTTTAATTTGTGCTTCATGTCCTAACATTCCATCCATAATGGCAATGTTTCCTTTTCCATCAAGCAAATTCACTACTTCTTCCATTTGAATCAGTCCAGATTCAATCGAAGATGATCCAACAAAGGCCGTTGCTTTATCAACTCCATTAAATGTCTGGTTGACAACAACAATAGGGATGCCAGCTTCATTTACTTTCGCGACGATATCAGGAGCTGCAACTGTATCTACCGGCATAAAGATGATGGCATCTACACCCCGAGAAATAAAGTTCTCAACTTGGTTCATTTGTCTTGAACTATCTTCTTGTGCATCAGAATAAACAAATTCAAAGTCTGGGTGATTTGCTGCTTCTTCATTCATTGCGTCATAGATAAATGTACGGAATGTATCACTTACACTAGAAAGGGAAACCCCTATTACTTTTTTGTCGCTGTTAGAGCCTTCTGTTGCATCCGTTGATGCCCCTTCCCCTCCTCCACCGCAAGCAGCGAGTATGAACACTAAGACTAAGCTAAGAATCATTGAGAACATTTTTTTCTTTGTCATCATAATCCCCCTAATCATTTTTTCATTGCATGTAGAAACTGAAACTTTTCTTTTTCTCCCCCCTTTCAGAGAATAAAAAGTATGCGTTTTCATATTTTAAAGAGGAAACTAAAGACTACTAATGCTTATAGAGTTTTTTAATAAAGCTTGAAAGTCCCAGACAACTTTAGGGGGGACTTTGAAATCAATAGCAGGGTATGAAACCTGCTATTGATTTCATTTATCCTTTTATACTGAAAGACTCTCTTCCACTTCTTCAAAATCTACCCAAGTTGCACCATTGTCTGCTGAGCGTACACAATTCTCAACCCAACGAACGCCATCCAATCCAGCATTAATATCAGGGTAAACAAGGTTACGTAATGTTTCTTCGTCGCCGCGATTTTTCGCATCAATTGCAATCGCAAACTTCAAGTAAATATTAGCCCATGATTCAGAAAGCCCCTCTGAATGTAGAGCTCCTAAACGCTCATCTGCCTTGCAGCTTTCATCTAAATAAGACATACCACGAACCAAAATTTGTGAAGGTTGTCCCTGAACTTCATATCGTAACTCATTCGGATTGCTATCCCACCACTCTAAACTCGCTTTTGAGCCAACAATACGGATTCTATGGCCATCCATACATCCCGCATTGATAGCAGATGTCCACATTGTTCCGACAGCGCCATTTTCATAATGCATTAGGACATGTGCGTTGTCCTCTAACGGGGAACGGCTAGGTATGAAGCTTTGACGGTCACATAATAATTTTTTGATTTTCATGTGAGGCATCACTAGCTGTGACATGTAAAAAGTGTGTGTAGATAGATCGCCTAGTGCAAAGCTTGGTCCTGCAATTTTTGAATCAACACGCCATTTTTGCGCATCACTAAATTTATCTGCCTCATCATTTGCACTAAATCCATGAGTATACTGTAGATCAACAACACGAACTTCCCCAATTTCTCCTTTTTCAATCATCGCTCTCATTTGAAGCAGCATTTGATTACCAGAGAAACCATATGTTACACCAACAATTTTTCCTTTTTCTTCTGCAAGTTCTTTAATTTCTAGAACTTCTTTACTTGTAAAGAATAGCGGCTTTTCACAAATCACGTGAAGGTCGGCTTCTAGTGCTGCTTTACAAATTTCATAGTGCGTTCCATTAGGTGTTGCAATGGAAATTACTTCAATACCATCTTCACGTTTTTCTTCCTCTGCAAACATTGTTTTGTAATCAGGGTACAAGCGATTTTCATCTACGCCTAGATTAATACCGAAGTCTTTCCCTCTTTCAGCATCGATATCAAAAGCACCAGCTACGAGTTGAAAAGCTGTGTTATCTCTTAATGCCCCTGTGCGGTGTTTGTAACCAACCTGTCCGTGTCTTCCTCCACCAACCATAGCCCAACGAAGTGGTCTTGCGATTCTTTTCTCACCATTTAACATAGTAAAAACTCCTCTCATTTTAATAAAATTTATAGAATACTATTTTTAACTGAGGTTAATTTACAATTTTAATTCCTTAAACCGTTACTGGATTTAACAATGAGCTTGTTTTCTTGAAATCTCTTGGCAAAGATTCTTTCAGAACATCCATAGACTTTTTCACACCTGTAAGTGGGTCCATTGTTAAATCTTCCATTTCAAGAACAATTGGACCCTCATAGCCCATCATTTTCACTACTGTAAAGAATTCCTTCCAATAACCGACATCATGACCATATCCTAGTGCTACATAATTCCATGAGCGAGTTGCAAAGTCTTCCATTGGTTTAATATCAATTAAACCGTTTACTTCATTGACCCCTCTTTCAATTCGAACATCTTTAGCATGAACATGGTGCATGGCACTTCCTAATGCTCTTGCTGCTGCAATGGGATCTCCACCCATCCAGAATAAGTGACTTGGGTCGAAATTCATCCCCACCATTTCTCCGACTTCATTTCTTAACTTGAACAACGTTTCTGGATTGTGGACTAGATTGAAGCCAAGGTTTTCAATCGCAATTTTTTCTACACCCAGATCTTTTGCAACCTTTACAGCTTTTTCCCAGTAAGGGAATGCTACTTCATTCCATTGCCATTCTAATTGTTCAAAATGAGGAGGCAAAATTGGATGTGTAATCCAGTTTGGAATGGTGTCATTTGGTCCAGCACTTGGACATCCAGACATCATAACAACAGTTTTTACCCCTAATAATCCAGCTAGCTTAAACGTCTTTTCAACCACTTTTGCGTGCTTTTTCCCTTGTTCTGTTGGTTCAAGCTGGTTTCCTGAGCAATTTAAAGCCGCAATTTCAATCCCTCTGCTTTGAATAGCATCTAAGAATTTTTTACGTGCTTCTGCACTTTCTAATAAACCGTCTAAATCAAGATGTGGAGCTTTTGACCAATTTCCACAACCTAACTCTAAAGTTTCAATACCTAATTCCTGACAAGTGTCTAGCATTTTTTCAAATGGCATATAGCCTAAAATATCTGTAACTAAGCCTGTTTTCATCATGCGATTCTTCCTCCGATTCAATATAGATTAAAGCAATGAAATCGTTATCAATACTCACTACTTTTTTGAAACATTTTTCCTTCGACTTGTAGGGGAGAAACCTAGTAGGTCTAAGAAAATCCTCCCTTTTAGCTTCAGTAACCTGCTTTTAGTTGTAAACCACTGAAAACGATTTCTTAAGTTGATTATAGGAAAATGTAGATTCTTTGTATTTCTAATATCAAGACTACTCTTTGTCTTTTGAGGACATAGTTGAAATTCCGGCAATAAAAAAGAAGGATGTGCCAAAGGAAAAAAACAAACCTTTGGTACACCCTTAAAGAGATTATTGATTTGATAAATCTTATGAAAGTATTGATATTACTAGGTTTATCCTTTGAAGACGATTTAGAAATCAGCCCCAGCACCCCTCTTTTCCTTTCTTATAAAAACGTTAATAAAAATATGGATGTTTTTAAATTTATGTTAAGTCACGAAAACGTCCTGGTGATTTCCCTATAATAGAAGTAAATACACTTGTAAAATAATGAACTGTTGAGAATCCGCTTTCTTCTGCCACATCCTTAATGGAAAGATCCGTTGTTTTCAGTAACGTAGCAGCTCTTTCTATCCTTTCATTTTGAACAAACTCAGAGAAACTAACACCTAATTCAGAAACAAATATTCTAGACAGCTGTCTCCCCGACACATGAAAATGATCTGCCACATCAATTAATTTTAAAGGATTAGATAGATTATCTCGAATATGTAATTTCACTTCATATAGAAGTAAAGAATTAGGATTAGGCAGAGCCTCTTGAATATTATTTTGTGGAAATGGAGCGAACATCTCTAATAATGACTGGATTAATGAACTAGCTAGGCTAGTAATGGTTTCCTTAAACAAAATACAGTCCGTTTTTGCAGCCTGTTGAAGCAACGACTTCCAGAGTAATGCAGAAATGGTCTCTTCGTTTACATGCAACATGACTTTTGAACTTTCCTTTGCTTCTTCGATAATCTTGAACCATTCTTCGCTTGATTCTGACTCAACTAGTTCAAACGCAACATATAAAATAAAAAGCCCTTCTTCACTTTCTATTTGGTGCAAAACATCTGGTCTTGATAGAAACATGGTATTAGAATAAAGAGAATACTTTTTACCTTGTTCTTCCACATAATAACCTTCACCATCAAGCACATAACAGATCTCAAAGAAAGAATGTTTATGAAATATATTATTATAATGCTTTGGCATCGCACCCCAGTAATGAATACGAAAACATGCACCGTTGTGATTTAATAGGTGAACATATTCATTCAAAGGGGTGATTCCCGACACAGTATTTAGTAATGTCAAAAAAAGCCCTCCTTGATCTTAAACTCTATGGGTAAGGTTAATCTTCTTGATAAGTTGTTGTTTTTTGGCTTATATAAAGTGATCGAAAAAGGCCTGGTGAACTCCCCATTGACGAAGTAAAAACCCGAGTAAAGTAATGAACATTAGGAAAACCCGTTTGCTCTGCGATTTCTTTTATAGAAATTTCAGTTTCCTTGAGTAAGATAGCAGCTCTTCGGATTCTCTGGTTTCGAACATAATCAGAAAAACTTACACCTAACTCTGATATAAAAAGTCGAGACAAGTGTCGACTAGATATATTCAAATAATTAGCTAAATCTGCTAGTTTTATGGAATGTGATAAATTATCCTGAATAAATAATACCGCTTGATGCAAGAGTGGTGAACCTCGTTTACTAGGATTCCTCTGATCCTCTTTACCTGAATGAGGGACGAACGCTTGAAGCAATGAAAGGATAAGGGACGAAGCTATACTCCTTAGAATTCCTACAGCAAAAGCACGTTCCATCCTTGTTGCTTTTATCATCAGAGACTTCCAAAGTAACGCACTTGGGTTGTCATCTTCTACGTTAATAACGACTTTTGAACAATTAATAGCTTTTTCCATTAACTTTATCCATTCGACCCTGGATTCTGACTCTACTAATTCAAACCCAACATAGACAATCGATAATCCACTTTCACTTTTTATCTGGTGTACCACTTCCGGCTTAGAGAGGAATATCGTATTTTTATGTAACTTATAGGTACATTCATTATCTATATAAGTCCCTTCCCCATCGACAATGTAACACACTTCAAAATAGGAATGTTTATGAAGTTGATTATCATGATGCCTTGGTATAGCACCCCAATAATGAATATGAAAAGTCGCTCCATCCTGATCTAAGCTATGAACATATTTATTTAGTATGATTTTACCGGGGATTAACTGATTGAGATCCAAGGAAAGCCCTCCTTTCATCGACCTTTTCGATAAGTACCGGCACCTCTAGCATGAATTATAGCATATAGCACTGGGAAGGCTTAGTAGGATTGGGATAGAGATACTTGTTTTATGAACGACTTTTTCTATTTATTTTTTCTTTCTTTGGGCTTTCATCTCTTTTATGAATGACTTTTCCTCTTTGCTTTTGTTCCCTTTGGGTCTTCATCTCTTTTAGGAAGACTTTTCCTCTTTACTTTTACTCTAATACAGCTTTCATCCCCTCTATATTAAAAAATATCCAAAATATTCACACTATTATGTATAATAGACTTGTTAGTATTAAAAAATAAAAGGATGTGGACAATTATGCCCTTATAAATCTCGCACTGAATCGAATGAATTACTTATTCTTAGATCCTTAAACAATAGGATGAATTTATCTGACAAAGAAAAGCAGTACTATTTCTATCTTGAAAAGGGTTTTGAGGGGGAAAAAGCATTTGATTTATTAACAGAAAATCTTCAGTGTGAATGCCTTATAGTAAATGATTTGCTACTCAAACAAAATAACACTTTATTCCAAATCGACTCACTGATAATTACTCAAGAATCTGTTTACTTATTTGAAGTAAAAAATTATGAAGGTGATTATTATTACGATTCAGAAGGATTTTACAAGACCCCCAATTCTGAAATAACGAATCCCTTCAATCAACTGATTAGAAGTGAATCTTTGTTACGGCGATTATTTCAAAACCTTGGATTTAACCTCTCTATCCATGCGTCCGTCGTTTTCATCAACCCCGAATTTACATTATATCAAACACCTCTTAACATCCCATTTATTTTTCCAAGCCAAATGAATAGATATTTAAGGAAACTAAATACGACACCATCAAAGCTAAGTCCCAAACACAAGATGCTAGCTGATAAATTAGTTTCCTTGCATATTACAGACTCTCCCTTTAAAATCCTACCAACTTATGATTATGACCTACTTAAAAAAGGAATTACTTGTACCAAGTGCACCTCATTCTCAATTGCCATCGACGGAAGAAAATGTGTTTGTAAAGAATGTTGGCATGAAGAAGCAGTTACAGGCGCCGTACTGCGAAGTGCAAAAGAGTATAAACTTCTATTCCCTAATCGAAGAATTACAACAAACGAAATGTATAATTGGTGTAAGGCCATAGACTCCAAAAGGAGAATTAGTAAAATTCTACAGAGAAATTTTAAGAGAGTTGGTGTTCGGCAATGGACTTATTATGAATAAGAAACTCTCATAACAGCGATCTTTTTAAGCATAGTTCTATGACGAACCTTTCCTTCTTTCTATTGCTGTCTTTATGCCTTCATTACCTCTATGATGACCTTTTCTCGATTCTATTTCTTCATTTGGGTCTTCATCGCCTTTTTGATGACCTTTTCCCCCTTTCGTTTGTAGCATTTATGTCATCATTACCTCTATGACGTCCTTTTCTCGTTTCATTTTCCAGCATTCGGGTCTTCATCAGCTGCTCCTCTTAATCCCACATTCTTTTGCTAAATTATAGGTAATGCCAGACACTTATCGAATTCGACAGTGTCTGGCGAGCCTCTAACCTCTTAAACCAATCTACACTTTCTGAAATTCATGGATCATCACGAATTCATGAAACAGAGTGGTTTAAGTAATAATGGTAATTCGGAATTCCAATCAGTCAGCTTGTTTTTCAGCATAATCTACTTAGGTTTACGGTACAAATCATTGTCATGATTTTTCAAAATCTCCTTACCTTCACATATGATTTATTCAAATGCTGTATCGGCCGAAAAAAAAGGATTTCATGCAATAGGACTCTTTCTAAAAAATCCCGTTATTTATGCCTTCTTGCTTAGCTTTTTCATCCCCTTCCCTTCTATCAATACACTTTTTCACATACATGGAACTTCCCTACGCAACCGTTATTCCGTGAGTCAAGCTCGAAAACGTATTTCCCCACTGCACATTTACATTCAATTCTAACGTTAGATCGACTGGAAACGGCGCTAGTTTGCACATTGGAAAGCAACGTTTTCGTTGTTACATTCGTTGCAATAAAACGGTCCTTTTCCACGAAACAATGACGATTACTAAACCGTCACTTGGCTAAACGAGACAAAACATCGTCAAATCTAGCCGGAAATTCGGCATTTTTTTCAGCTTAATCATTGTTTTTTCATGCCTAACAAAAAAAGCTCTACTCTAAATTGACCTATTATAACTATGAAAATAGGTAATAAATCAAGATTTACTAAGTATCTATCGGTCTTATCAATTTTTATAAAACGCTTTTCCAAAAAAGTTGGCACAACAATTGCAATATGGTTAGTGTATTTAATTTTAAGGGGGAATTTAAAATGACTCACGAACAAGTATATGGATTCTTTATTCCAAGTGTAAATCTAATGGGAATTGGGGCTGTTAAAGAAGCAGGTCCTCGAGTGAAAAACTTAGGTTGCAAAAAAGCGTTAATTGTAACTGACGAAGGTTTATTGCAATTGGGTGTTGCCGATGGCGTCGCTAAACTTATTCGTGAAGCTGGAGTGGAAGTAGAAATTTTCTCTGGTGCTGAGCCGAATCCAACAGATTTAAATGTTGAAGAAGGTTTACGCATTTATCAACAAAAGGGATGCGATACGATTGTTTCACTCGGTGGCGGAAGCTCTCACGATTGTGCGAAAGGTATTGGTCTGGTTGCTGCAAATGGTGGGCGAATCCATGATTACGAAGGAGTGGATCAGTCAGCTTCACCGATGCCGCCACTTATTGCTATTAATACAACTTCAGGTACTGCAAGTGAAATGACTCGCTTTTGTATTATTACTGACACAGAGAGAAAAGTAAAGATGGCTATTGTCGATAAACATACGACTCCTACCATTTCGATCAATGATCCCATTTTAACTGTAAAGAAACCCAAGGGATTAACTGCGGCTACTGGAGTCGATGCACTTACTCATGCAATTGAAGCTTATGTTTCTACAAATTCAACACCAATCACCGATGCTTGTGCAATACAAGCGATGAAAATCATTAGCAAGAATCTTCGAGCAGCAGTTGCCAACGGAGAAGATGTAGAGGCCAGAAATCAAATGTCTTATGCACAATTTTTAGCTGGAATGGCATTTAATAATGCTTCATTAGGATATGTGCATGCGATCGCACACCAATTTGGCGGGATTTATAACTTACCTCATGGTGTGTGTAATGCTATTCTCTTGCCACATGTTGAACGATATAACTTAATTGCAAAACCAGAACGCTTTGTTGAGATCGCAGTTGCTTTAGGTGAAAATGTAAGCGGTTTATCTACGAGGGAAGCTGCTGAAAAAGCAATTACAGCAATTGAGACTTTAACCAAAGATGTTGGAATTCCTACTGGATTTGCACAACTAGGTGCTAAAGAAGAAGATATTCCGTTACTTGCTGAAAATGCAATGAGAGATGCTTGTGCATTAACGAACCCTCGCAAAGCAACATTGGATGAATTACAAGAAATCATTCGTGCTTCTTTTTAATCAATCGTACTCACTAGGATGGGTCAGTCCATCCTAATTTTCTATAGCTGATGGAGGGAATAACTATGATCTATGCAAATCCAGGAGAAATAAATTCAAAAGTTACATTTAAAAAACGTTACGATAATTATATTAACGGTGAGTGGACAGCCCCTATAAACCAGCAATACTTTGAAAATAAGACTCCAGTTACAGGAAATGTTTTTTGTGAAGTGGCCCGTTCTTCTGCGGCAGATATTGACCTTGCACTCGATGCAGCTCATGCTGCTAAGGAAAGCTGGGGAAAGACGTCCCCCGCTGAACGAGCCAATATTTTAAATAAAATTGCAGATCGTATGGAAGAAAATCTAGAAATGCTAGCAGTTGCCGAAACATGGGAAAATGGAAAAGCCGTTCGTGAAACGATTAATGCAGATATCCCCCTTGCTATTGATCACTTCCGTTATTTTGCAGGAGTTGTTCGAAGTCAAGAAGGAAGCCTTTCGCAAATAGATAACGACACGGTTGCGTATCATTTCCATGAACCACTTGGCGTCGTTGGGCAAATTATTCCTTGGAACTTCCCTATTTTAATGGCAGTCTGGAAACTAGCTCCGGCTTTAGCAGCTGGAAACTGTGTTGTTTTAAAGCCAGCCGAGCAAACTCCGGTTTCGATTTTAGTTCTTATCGAGTTAATCAGTGATCTTCTTCCAAAAGGAGTTGTCAATATTGTCAACGGATTTGGCGTTGAAGCTGGTAAGCCACTTGCCTCTAGTGACCGAATTGCCAAAATCGCGTTTACAGGTGAAACAACGACTGGACGTTTAATAATGCAATATGCTTCAGATAACATTATTCCTGTCACACTCGAGTTAGGGGGGAAATCTCCGAACATCTTCTTCCCTGATATTATGGAAAAAGACGATGCATTCTTTAATAAAGCGATTGAAGGCTTCGTGATGTTTGCCTTAAACCAAGGGGAAGTGTGTACATGCCCTTCTCGCGCGCTCGTACATGAGTCGATTTATGAGCCTTTTATGGAGCGCGTTCTTCAACGTGTCGAATCCATCAAAACAGGGAACCCTCTTGATACTAATACAATGATGGGTGCTCAAGCCTCCGAAGAGCAACTAGAGAAAATCCTTTCTTATTTAGAAATCGGTAAACAAGATGGGGCCCAGTGCTTAATTGGTGGTGAGCGAAACGAACTTGGGAACGAATTTGAAAATGGCTACTATATCAAACCAACTGTGTTTAAAGGGGACAATCGTATGCGGATTTTCCAAGAAGAAATTTTCGGACCTGTTGTTGCCGTTACAACCTTTCAAGATGTAGAGGAAGCACTTGCAATTGCTAATGACTCATTATATGGCCTAGGAGCCGGTGTATGGTCTCGTAACATTAACACTGCGTATCGATTTGGTCGGAATATTCAAGCGGGGCGCGTCTGGACAAATTGTTACCATGCGTACCCTGCTCATGCCGCATTTGGTGGATACAAACAATCAGGAATCGGTCGTGAAAACCACAAAATGATGCTTAGTCATTACCAGCAAACGAAGAACTTGCTTGTCAGCTACAGCGAGGATTCATTAGGGTTCTTTTAATAGCGTAGAGAAACTATCTGCTTCTAAAATCGTACCTAACTAAATAATAAAATGAAAAAGGACATTTATGTTTGTCCTTTTTCATTTAATAGATAACGTAATTTTCTTACACTAATATTAAGCTTTTTCGATGCTTCTTTTCGATTACCTAATGTCTCACGGAGCGCCTTAAAAATAAATGCCTTTTCAACGATTCCCTCTAAACTTCTTAGGTTTTCTTTTACTTTTTCTAAATCAAGCTCATTTTGTTCTTCTAGGAGATGAATCATTTCTGCATTCCACCGATCTAAATACCTCTCAAATTCGGATTTAGAAAAATCTTTAACAACAGGCTGATGTTCTAGCTCCATCATTTCTTTTTGGACTGGAAGAGTGTGTTTAGACTCCGTTATACTATTTGGCAGGTAATTAGGCGTTATTAGTGTTGTCTCCCCTTCTGCCAAAGCAGCCGCTCTTGTAACAACATTTGACAGTTCTCTAATATTCCCTGGCCAATCATAGTTTTCCATTATGGAGATCGTTTCGTTTGTAAATTCCATTCCAGGATACTGTTCAAGTAACTTATTAATAAAAAGCGGGACATCTTCTTTCCTTTCTCGTAAAGGAGGGATCTGTAATTTCACAACATCTAATCGATACAGTAAGTCTTCTCGAAACAAACGATTGCGAACCGCTTCATATAAGTCCGCATGCGATGCCGCGATAATTCTAGCATTTGTTTTTAACGTATGTTCACTACCAACTCTCATAAATTCCCGTGTTTCTAACACTCTCAATAGTTTCACTTGAATGGCTGGCGAAGCTTCTGCAATTTCATCTAAGAAAAGGGTTCCATTGCTCGCAATTTCAAACAAACCTTTCCTAAGTTGATTCGCTCCACTAAAAGCCCCTTTCTCATGTCCAAATAATTCACTTTCCAATAAGGTTTCAGTTAGAGCTCCGCAGTTCAACCCAATAAACGAATGTTTAGCGCGGCTACTCGATTCATGAATAAAACGGGCCAATACTTCCTTACCGGTACCTGTCTCCCCTTCAATTAAAATATTAATATTTTTACTCGCAAATTTATAAGCCATCTTCAGCATCGTTTTCATCGAAGAAGAGTTACCCGTAACCATTCCAATATTTCGGGCTACTTTATCTATTTCTTCGTCTAAAAAGGTACCTGGTACATGCAATAAATTGTCCACATGCTTTTCAAGTTTATCAATATCATCAAATGGTTTTTCAATATAATCGTTCGCCCCATTTTTTATCGCATCCACTGCCGTTTTTACTGTACTATAGCCTGTCATAATAATCACTTTACAAGATGGCTGTTTAGTTTTAATCAGTTGTAATACGTGCAATCCATTCGTATCAGGCATTTTTAAATCAACCATGGCTAAATGAAACTCGTTTTGATCAATATGGGCGACCACTTCACGGAGCGTTCTGGCTACACACACTTCATAACCTCTTTTCGTAAACAAGTAACTTAAAAAATTTCCAATTTCAATTTCATCATCTACGATTAGTAATTTCGTCGTCATTTAACCATTCCTTTATTTAGGTCATGTTCAAAGTTTTCATTCCTTTGCCTATTCGTACACACAAAAGGAAAATCCGTATCAGTCTATTACATCCTCCGTCTCAGTACCTTTAATAGGTATTAATAACATAAACGTACTTCCCTTCCCCTTTTTACTTTTTACTTCGATCGCCCCTCCGTGTTCCTTTGCAATCCCTAAACTGACTGATAACCCTAAACCGGTCCCGTTCATTCTATCCTTTGTCGTATAAAAAGGTCGAAAAATTTCGGTAATTTCCTTCGTACTAATCCCAACCCCATTATCCTCAACAGACATAAAAACATATTTTTCATTTTCGCTTTCCTTGGTGCCTGTTCTAACAATAATTTCTTTTTGTAAATGATCACATTCATCAAGAGCATCTCTAGCATTTAGTAGAAAATTGATCACTATTTGCTCAACCTGTTGTAAGTTGCCTGAAATCATTGGGATCTCTGGATCGAGATCTAGACGTAACGATATACATTGCCTTTCTATTTGATAGCTAATTAAGCTTAACACTTGTTCAACTGCTTTATTTAACGAACATTGTTCAAATTCATATTCATCCTGTCTCGAAAACGTCAATAAATTGCGGATAATATTTTTACTGCGAATCCCGCAATTATGAATATCTTTTAATAATTTGCAGGTCGGATCTTTTTGATTAAAATCTCTTAATAGTAATTGACTATTCCCTATAATAGCAGTTAAAGGACTATTAAGTTCATGGGCCACTCCTGCTGCCATTTCACCAATTGCTGCGAGTTTTCCAGAATGCATTAATTGTGCTTCTGTATACAACTTTTTAGTTACATCTTTTAAATAAATAATGACACCATACATTTCTTTCTTTTCATTAAAAACTGGATAAGTATAAATATCACAAATCCGTTCGTTATCTAACCTCGACTGGCGAAAAGCCGTCTTTTTGGTTCGATAACTTTCTGTCAATGGACAATCAATTGGGTCTTTATAATGAATTACTTCATCCGTCTTTCTTCCATATAATTGATCTTCACTAAGTTTGAAAAAAAGTTTCACTGGATCATTAAAACGAATAATTCTATAATCTAAATCTACGAAAACGAGTAAGTCTTGTACAGCACGAAACGTTTCTTCCCACTCTTTTTTCCCATTTAATACCTCATTATATAAGGATGAATTTTCCATACAAACAGCCATTTGGTCAGCTAATTGTTCAAGAAAAAAAAAGTCGTCATTCGGATAATCAATCTTCGTTTTACTACCTAAAGCCAATACTCCTATCACCTGGTTCTTTCTGTATAAAGGCAAACATAAGATGGTTTCAATTCCTAATGACTTCATTGTATTCTTCTCAACATCTGATAATTGACCAAAGGTTTCATAAGCATCATTGATCAGAACCTTTTTTTCTGTTGCCGCACGGTAATAAAGTGAATTTTCTTTTGGGAGGACTTCCTCCACTTTCAAGAAGAACGAGTCTCTTGGATATACATTCTTTAACACTAGTTGTTCACTTTTGTAGATGGAAAGACTAATTCGATCAAATTTGTAAAGCTTTACAAGCTTATCCATAATGTTTTTCAGCATTTCATCCATCGTCATATCAATCGTAAAACTTTTTGTGACTTCATTAATGATTTCTAGTTTCATATTCTTTTTTTCTAGTTGTTCAATCATTTTCTTTAATTCAGTATAGTAGCTTTTCTTTGACGACTTGACTCCTGTTAACCTCTCAATCATGAGCTGTTTTTGATTCATTCCAATCTCTCCTACATCGCTCGTGAGAAAATATTCTTAATATCATGTGTTGTTATATCACGAGGATTCGTAATCATGCATGCATCTTCAATTGCAGTAAGTGCCATTTCGTTAATACTTTCTTCGTCTGGATCCATCAAATTTAAATCTGAAAAATGTTGTGGTGCCCCTACTTCCTTAACTAACTGCCGAACAACCTCAATACCTTTATATCCTGCTTCATTAGGCTGCAGTGATCTCGTGTCTACCCCTAGTAACTCCGCAATCTCAACATACCTTTCTGGCTTAGCAATGAGATTAAAATCCATAACATGTGGTAAAAGTATCGAATTTACTTCCCCGTGTGATAAATCGTATCTCCCGCCAACGGCATGTGAAATGGCGTGAACAGCACCTAAAATAGCATTGGAAAAAGCTAAACCAGCTTGAAGACTGGCCATCGCCATAGCATCTTTCGCCTCTTCATTCGATCTTGAAGCAACAGACGGCCTTAAAAATTTACCAACTAATTGAATCGCATTCTTTGCCTGTACATCTGTCAGAGATGTAGCCGCTATGCTCACATATGCCTCAATCGCATGAGTTAACACATCTAACCCTGTTGTTGCAGTTAATCTCGCATCTTTAGTCGATAAAGTAAGTGGATCAGTAATTGAAATATCAGGAATGAGCGACTTAGAGATGATCGTCATTTTCTTTTTCTTTTCCGAATCGACAATAACTGAAAATTGAGAAACATCAGAACCTGATCCAGCTGTAGTCGAAGCCATGATCATTGGTGGCAATGGCGCAAACAACTTATCTACACCCTCATAGTCATTGATCTTCCCTCCATTTGTAGCAACAACCGCTATTGCCTTTGCAACATCAAGGACACTTCCGCCACCAATTCCAAGTACTGCGTCACAGTCCGTTTCTTCAAATACTTGAGCTCCGAGTGTAACCTCAAAGTCCTTTGGGTTAGTTGTTAAATTAAAAAAAGTTGAATACTCTAGTCCAGCACTCAGACAATTTTGAGCCACGCTTTCAACCCATCCAGCATCACACACACCTTTATCACTTACTATTAACACTTTCTTGGCACCTAAACGTAAAAAGCTCTCCCCAACTTGTTCAAGTGCCCCCTTGCCAAAAATAATCTCTGGAGACATAAACTTTTTAATCATCTATCATCAACTACCTATCTTATAATCTGTCTTTTTGTAATCGTTTCCAATAATTTTACTATAAAAGTGTTCTTTTATAAACAATATTTCAGAGTTTGTCACGTCTTCACCCACACTTATGAATCTAGACTCAAGAATTAATTGCATGTTTTATCTTAATCAAATATTAAAACCCGACTTTGTTAATTTCATCCACATCTATCTCTCTTATTATCAAATCTGAACTTTCACCAAATAATCAGGAAATAATACTTAAATTTTCAATTAAAGTCTCCATATGAATTCCCCCCTCTATATACACTCTATGTAAAAAAGCGTTATAATTTGATAGAGTAAAATTTGAGAAATCGGAAAAACAGTATTACCGGAGGAAGAAAAATGGATGAACGGGATTGGCTCATTTTAATGAAGCTATATGAAAAGAAGAACATTACGAAAACGGCTCAAAGTCTATATATCTCACAACCGACATTAACGAAACGAATTCAACAAATCGAGAAAGAATACAATACAGCAATCATTAATCGCGGTACAAAAGGAGTTCATTTTACCCCTCAGGGTGAGTATTTGGCTAAATGTGCAGAGGAGATGCTTGTGCGTTTTCAAAGCATTAAAGAAACGGTCCTAAATATGGAGGAAGAGGTTAGCGGTACCTTGCGTTTAGGCGTCTCAAATTACATAGCGACACACATGCTCCCACGCCTATTAGGCCAGTTTCAAGAACAGTTTCCGAACGTGAGTTACAAGGTGACAACAGGATGGAGTCAAGAAGTGTTTCATCAAGTCTATCAGCGCGATGTGCAAATTGGGATTGTACGTGGGGACTATCAGTGGCCCGGACCAAAACTCCTGCTTTTTGAAGAAAACATTTGTATTGCTTCAAAAAACAAGATTGAACTTCACGATTTACCCTCGCTACCGAGGATCGACTATAAAACGGACACCCTGCTTTTGCAAACCATAGATCAGTGGTGGAGTCGAACTTTTTCACAGCCCCCATTCATTGGGATGGAGGTCGATAAAGGGATTACCTGTAAAGAAATGGTGCTGAACGGGCTAGGCTACGGGATTCTTCCTAGTGCGCTCGTCGATGATCATCCCGACCTTTATAAAATTGACCTAACAGATGAACAAAGCAACCCATTAGTTAGAAAAACATGGATGTTCTATCACGAGGACTCTTTAAAGATGAAGGTAATGAAAGAATTTGTCCTCTTTGTTGAACGATTGAATTTTTAGCCCCCAAATCTGTATCTTTTTGGACAACATCGAAGCAATAAGCGCATTCGCTATATGCCTTGAGAGGAGGGGGTGTCTCCTCCCAAGGCACGCACATTTGTAGTCAGTCCCCTTGTTTTGCCCGAAGCATTCCTTTTTTGCATAGCGCTTCATAGATAAATTGAATTTTACGAACGACTCATTCATTTATAAGCTTTAAATAAGGAGTGATCGTTCATGGACGTTTTAGCAGTGATTGTTGTCAATGTGATGTTGCCCATTTTCTCACTTATAGCAGTTGGTGCATTGGACTCTTTCTAAAAAATCCTGTTATTTATGCCTTTTTGCTAGCGGTTGTCTTGCAAACCTTTGCGATTACTATTCCAAGCTATTTGTGGACACCGATTGAAAACATTGCGAATGCGTTTCTTGCTATCGCCCTTATTACACTTGGAGCGCAAAGTGCCTTTATTAAGATTTATCGATTTTCAAAGCCTTTAATTTTGAGTTTAATAGGACGTCTTATTATATCGCCTTGTATTGGGCTCATCGCGATTATCATGCTAAATCTTGAAGGAACGACAGCACAAGCATTATTTATCGCAAGTGCTTTTCCTACTTCTAGAAACAGCTCAATTTTTGCATTAGAGTACGGCAATCACCCAGAATACGCGGCACAAACAGTTTTAGTGTCCACTGTGTTTAGTATGGTCACGGTGACAAGCGTCGTTTATTTAGCGAAGATCTTTTTTCCATGATTGCTCTACTGTAACATTCTTCCAAGAGCAAAAGCAGAATAGAAAGGCAGGAGAACCCGCCTTTGCCTTAGATCATTTACTATTAATGATATCCTTTAGTTCTGCAGCAGTTTTGGCTTGTACCATTTGATCAACATTTGCTTGTTCGGAACAAATCACAGCAATACCTGAAAGGATCTCTAAGTGTGTATTATCTTTTCCGGCAATTCCGAAGATTAATTTTGTTGTTTCTCCGTTAAATTCTACCCCATTTGGTACATGAACAACTGTAAAACCTGATTTGATGACTGCTTTCTTAGCTTCTTCTGTGCCATGTGGAATAGCTACATTATTCCCCATATAAGTAGATGTGATCTCTTCACGTTCAATCATTGCATCTACATAGCTCTCCTCAACATAACCAGCTTTTACTAACGCTGTTCCAGCAAAACGGATTGCTTCTTCTTTTGTTTTGAATTCTTTACCGATAAAGATGTTTTCTTCTAGTAACAAATCATCATCTTCAGCCATATTAGGCTCTACGCCTACAGCATCTTTCTCAGATTCTTCAACAAGCTCTGCCTGTTCTTCTGTTACTCCATTTTGCAAGCTTGCAATTAGCTTATCGTATTCGGGACTTGATAAAAAGTTATCAACTGAGATGTGATAAGCACTTGGCAGCTTGTTCTGCGCTCGAGGCGTCAATTCTTCCTGCGTAATAACAACTTGAGCATCAGCTGGTATATTACTTATCGCTGTATTTGTTACTGATACATCTAGGCCAGCTTCTTTCACTTTCTTTTTCAGAAGTGAAGCCCCCATCGCACTTGATCCCATTCCTGCGTCACAAGCAAAAACGATCTTGTTAACATCTTCAGGCAAAACACCTTTATTTGCTGGAGCTTTTCCTGTTACATTCCCTGCAACTGAACTTTTCTTACCTTTCATTTGCTCCATTTTCTTTGTAGCTTCATTAATATCTTCTTCTGTTTGTTTGCCTGTTTTAAGTACGATAGCAGAAGTAATGAAGGAAACAACTGTCGCTGCGATCACTGCTGCGAAGTTAGCTACATACACCATTCCCTCTGGTGGAGTAACAGCGGTTATCGCTATAATACTACCCGGAGATGCTGGTGCAACTAGGCCTCCCCCTAGAAGTACAAGAGTAAATACGCCACTCATTCCACCAAGGATAACAGAAATAATTAGCATTGGTTTCATCAACACATACGGGAAGTAAATCTCGTGTATCCCACCAAGGAAATGAATAATTGCTGCTCCCGGTGCGGATTGTTTTGCCGTTCCTCTTCCAAACAATAAATATGCTAATAACACACCAAGACCCGGCCCTGGGTTTGCTTCAAGCAGGAAGAGAATCGAACGACCGGCATATTGAACCTGTTCTAGACCGATTGGTGTCATAACACCATGGTTTATCGCGTTATTTAAAAACAAAATTTTAGCAGGTTCAATTAAAATACTTGTTAAAGGAAGTAATCCCGCAACCACTAACCAGTCAACACCTGCTACTAGTACTTGTGTAAAAGATTGGACTAAAGGACCTATACCTAAGAATGCAAGAATAGCAATAATTCCACCAATAATACCAGCAGAGAAATTGTTAACAAGCATCTCAAATCCAGATCTAATTTTCCCATCGATTGCTTGGTCAAACTTCTTAATAATGTATGACGCAAGAGGGCCCATAACCATGGCACCTAAGAACATTGGAGTATCAGGAGCACCAACGATCACACCTATCGTAGCAATCGCACCTACAACCCCACCACGCTGATCATGAACCAATTTACCTCCTGTGTAACCAATTAATAGAGGTAATAAATAAGTAACCATAGGTCCAACTAATTGGGCGAGGTTTTCATTTGGAAAAAAACCAGTAGGAATGAATAATGCCGTAATCAATCCCCAGGCTATAAAAGCACCAATGTTAGGCAATACCATAGAACTAAGGAAGTTACCGAATTTCTGAACTGCAACTTTAATATTTGATTGAGCCATTCTTTTCTTCCTTTCAGTAAATTTATAAGATTTTAACCAAATGATAATTATTGATTGCCAATGAAAACGATCTTTGTCATAGTTAGATGACAAACCTATTGTTTCTCAATTTGCCACTGTTATACTAGACAAAAATATAGGTATACGTCCAACAAAATCGTGGGATTCTTTATGAAAGACTTTTTCTAATTGGCGTCGGTCTTAAATGGTCTTCACACTCTCTACTTGATGCACTCCTCCGTTTCGATTCACTGTCAATTCGGGCTTCATCCGCTGCATGAAGCACTTTTCCTATTCGATTCGCTTTCGATTCGGGCTTCATCCTCTACATGAAGCTCTCTTCCTAATCGATTCACAGTCAATTCGGACTTCATCCTCTACATGATGCACTCTTCCTATTCGATTTACTTTCAATTCGGGCTTCATCCACCGCATGATGCACTCTTCCTATTCGATTTACTTTCAATTCGGGCTTCATCCGCTTGCATGTTGCACTTTTTCTATTCGATCCGCTTTCGATTCGGGCTTCATCCTCTACATGATGCACTCTTCCGTTTCCATTCGGGCTTCACCCTCTACATAAAGCACTCTCCCTTTTCACTTCACTTTCAAAACTAAAAATAATTACCAATTAATAGGTAAAAAAGTTAGAGAATCGAACAGTCCTTCTATTTCAAAGGCTAACCTAACAACAAACGAGGGCGTTTATACAACAAAAAAACGCATGAGATTTTCAATTACGAAAATTCATGCGTCACGTGTTATGAAAGGACTTCTTGTTCCTTTTTTTCTAATTCCTCACCTAGTAGAGAAAGTCTATCTTTTACTTGCTCATCAGACAAATTGTGCTCTTCTACGTAGCGATTTCTTGAATGCACTCTACACTCATGTGTACAACCACGTAGATATTTATGTTCATTCACTTCTGAACATAGGATTTTTTTATTACATTCGGGATTACCGCAGTTTACATATCGTTCACACGGTTCCCCTGTAAAGTGATCTTTTCCAACTATGACGTGTTCGGTTTGATTAACAGGGACACTTATGCGCTCATCAAATACATAACACTGCCCATCCCACAATTTCCCCTGAACTTCAGAGTCTTTTCCGTACGTAACAATCCCTCCGTGTAATTGAGAGACATCCTCAAAGCCTTCTTTCACTAACCATCCAGAAAACTTTTCACAGCGAATCCCGCCGGTACAATAAGTTAAAATCTTTTTCCCCTCGAACTTTTCTCTATTTTCTTTAATCCAATCAGGAAGTTCGCGGAAGTTCGTTATTTCTGGTTTAATCGCTCCACGGAAGTGTCCTAGATCATATTCGTAATCATTTCTAGCATCAATGACGATTGTTACTGGATCTTGCATAGCTTCATAGAATTCTGAAGGCTTTAAATATTTTCCCGTTGTTTCAAGCGGATTAACGTCATCCTCTAATCGCAGTGTAACAAGCTCTTCACGATGTCTAACGTGCATCTTTTTAAACGCATGCGAATCAGCTTCATCCACTTTAAACACCATATCAGCAAAACGTGAATCAGCCTTCATTGATTGCATATATTTTTCAGTTTGTTCAATCGTGCCTGATACAGTCCCATTTATTCCTTCTGCCGCTACAAGGATTCTTCCTTTAAGATCTAAGCTTTTACAGAACTCTAAATGATCTGATGCGAACGTCTCTGAATCTTCAATCGGTACATACATGTAGTAAAGTAACACTCTATATGAATGGTTCATTTTATTCTCACCTATACTTTCTATATTTACTACCTTTCTATAATCCCTTTCCCAGGAAGGGTACAATATGAAAAGAATAGTTGCTAAAACAACTATTCGCCATGAAATATTCGTCTGTAAGTTACGCCAAGAAACTTTTTATACATAAAAGTATAAAAAACACTTCTTAATTACATCATATATCCGTGAAAAAAGCAAATAAATTTACAATTGATTGTGAGGTAATTAAACAAAAAGAAACCCCATTAAACAGATTACTTTATAATCTGTTTAATGGGTGCACAACCCTATATTGCTTGGCCTAATAAGACAATATCAACAGTTCTTTGTATTTGATCTGAGAAAAAGGAGCTCATTTAACATGTTATTTCTTTATCCATCCTTGCAATTGAAATGACAATAAATGAGCTATCATTCTTATTGGAAACAAACCAAGCCAATAGCTCCCTTTCACTTTTAAGCGATCCATTTTTAAAAGAAACCTGTCAACAATAACAATTATGAATAGAGGCAATACGTTCAACCATTTCTTCTTCCGCTCTAATATAAACGTTGTAATGACTGTCTCAATCACAAGATACACCTTAGTAAAAGAATAGTGTTCATACCAAGGCTGTGTTGTCCGGGAAGTCGGTGTAAATCTAAACAATCCAAATAACGAAGCTGAAAATAATAAGCTCATATAAGTGAGGTGAATGGAATGGTACAAAGTCAAGTTCGAGAACAACTTCTTACTTTTTTTAATCCCCTTATAACAAACATCACTTACAAAAAAATAGGTACATATAGCAAATGCCGTAAAAGAGGTATGCCACCAGTTATTTTTAAAAATCTTTACTTTTATAAATAGCCTTTCAATGAATACAAAGTAGAATGTAAATAATATTTTCACTTTCCAACCCAATTGGAAAGCTGATATGAATATGGCTACAGAAGGAACAAATAAAGCTTGAGATAACACGGACCCAAATGAGTTATCTTTTTCTTTGGTTTTAAGTATCCCTGTTCTATATCTATAAGCTTTTAAGATATAAAGAGGATATTCAAAGTGAAAAGCGAATCCAACGATCGATAATAATGTAAGAAAAATCGTTTTCCTGTCTTTCTTTTTAGTAAGAGTCATACTCAAAAGAAGGATATGAATGATAATTAGACCTATATAATACAATTTGTTTTTGGCATCTCTCTTTTTATTCACATTGTTCTCCTTAAGTTGATTTTCCTGTTTTAGTTTTCAACTTAGAGGAGAAAAAATACGTCCTGCTTTTTAGCTGTTATTAACTCTATCCGGTCCATTACCAGTACCATCACATTACATTTTCACCTTCACAAACTTCCGCTTCCCAACTTGTACGACTAATCCATCAGTAAGAGATACACGTAATCCTGTATAAACATTGGTCTCACTTTCCCCAATGCTTATCACTTTTTAATTACTTACCTTATAAACCTCACGAGCTAGTGATTCCAAAATATAAACAACCGGTACTTGTGTCGTTATATTCGAATACTTAAATTGTGGTTCTGTTACAATCCCAAGCGAAGTTTCAAATCGCTCTTCCGTTACATAATATGAAATATTTATATCAGATATTTTAGAAATCGTTGAGTGTTTGCTATTTGTGATGCTAATGACTTCAATTCCCTGTCCTTTTAGTTGGTTAATATGCGTAATGATGGCAGGGGTTTCTCCTGATACAGATAAAGCAAGTACGACACTATCGGAAAGCAGTTTAGCATGAATGGGAAAGTATGGATCTTTTATGTACATGGAGAATTTTCCTATGCTTGAAAAATATCTAGCCCCATATTCAGCCATAATGCCTGAGCTTCCTGTCCCAATAAAGATGACATTATTCGCTCTTGCTAGTAAATAGGCTGCTTTCATTATCTGCTCTTCTATATTGCCCTGTGAGATTCTCTCGAAAAAATCCATTATAGAATGTTCAATGTTTTTAATCGTTGTCTTTTTATTCTCTTTCAAATGTAACTTCAGTTTAGTTTTAAACTCTGAAAAACCGTCACAATTCATCTTCCGGCAAAAACGCAAAATGGTCGAAGTCGACACATGAGTTTCATCTGCTAGTTCACGAATTCGCATATACGCCACTTTATCTTCATTTTTCATAATATAGTTATACAGAGATGTTTCTAATTCATTTAATGAAGCAATCATTTCAGCTGTAAACATGTGTGTCCCACCTCCAAGTTCAACTAGATAGTACCCTCTTTTCTGTCATATTACTATAACTACTTAAGGAAACATAGTGTTACATAGATAAAACAAGTTCCTTTCCATGTTATAAAACTCTAGATACTCCACATGTATTTACTCCCTACCATTGTCTAGATAGAATCAACTTATAAAGTTTATTAAACAAATCCTTACGGAGGTGCAGTAAAATGACAAAAGGAATTAAAATTGTAACGATTGGCGGAGGATCAAGTTATACACCTGAGTTAGTAGAAGGTTTTATTAAACGATATGATGAATTACCGGTAAGAGAATTATGGTTAGTCGATATAGAAGAAGGAAAAGAGAAACTAGAAATTGTCGGAAACTTAGCAAAACGAATGATTCAAAAAGCTGGTCTACCAATCGACGTGCATTTAACTCTCGATCGAAAAACAGCTTTAAAGGATGCTGACTTTGTTACAACTCAATTTCGAGTAGGATTGTTAGATGCTCGTTCGAAAGATGAAAGAATTCCTTTAAAATATGGAGTCCTTGGACAAGAAACGAATGGCCCAGGCGGATTATTCAAAGGTCTACGCACGATACCTGTTATATTAGATATTTGTAAAGATATAGAAGAGCTATGTCCTAATGCATGGTTAATTAACTTTACAAACCCTGCTGGTATGGTTGTTGAGGCCGTATTACGTTATTCGAATATCAAAAAAGTGGTAGGTCTATGTAATGTTCCAATTGGAATCGAAATGGGCGTGGCAAAATTATTAGATGTAGATCACTCCCGAATTCGAATTGACTTTGCCGGACTAAATCATATGGTATACGGCTTAGATGTCTACGTTGATGGAATCAGTGTAAAAGATAAGGTCATAGATCTATTAACAGATCCAGCCAACAGCAGCTTTGTGAAAAACATTGACGGATTAGGTTGGGAACCCGAATTTATTCGCTCTTTAAATGTTCTAACTTGTCCATATCATATGTATTACTACAAAAAAGATCAAATGCTCGAGAAGGACCTAAAAAACTATGAAACCGGAGAAACACGTGCTGAAGTTGTACAAAAGCTAGAAAAAGAACTATTTGAGCTTTATAAAAATCCGGATCTAGCTATCAAGCCACCACAGCTCGAGGAACGCGGTGGAGCGTATTATAGTGATGCAGCCGTTCGATTAATTTCATCCATCTATAATGATAAGCGTGATATTCAACCAGTTAATACACAAAATAATGGGGCGATTGCTGGTATTCCATCCGACTCGGCTGTAGAAGTAAGTTGTATGATTACAAAAGATGGTCCAAAACCAATTGTCGTAGGAGAACTACCCGTACAAGTTCAAGGTTTAGTACAACAAATTAAATCATTTGAGAGAGTAGCAGCAGAAGCTGCCGTTACAGGAGATTACGAAAAAGCCATTCTTGCTTTAACGATCAATCCCCTAACTCCGTCTGATTCAATTGCCAAGGAAATTATCAATGAGATGTTAGAAGCTCATAAGGAACATTTACCTCAATTTTTTCAAAAAGTAGAAGCATAAGCAATCACCTGCATGCTAATCATGAAAGACCTAGCCATATATGTACACTAGATCAACAAGGGACAGTCCCCCACTTTTTAAAGAAGGGGGAACTGTCCTTGTACCCACGACTATGCATTTTTCCATACACTTGCATATTTCTTTTGGTATTTACTATCTTCTTCTTTAGTTATTAAATCTAGGGCTTTTTGTTTAATCTCTTCTTTCTTTACTTCATCATATAAGTTTCTAAGACCTTGGATCATATCATATCGAATCAACGTATAATTCTTTTCCTCTACACACTCGTTAAAACGAGTAGTAAAGTGATTCAATACCAATTCTAATTGTTCATCCCCAGCTAATCCTACTCTCCAGATCGATTGCAAGCTATGTCTTGCAGTGACAAACTTAGGATCTCTTGTCACTCCCCATATGGCTGGAAAATCCGTAAGCATTCGTTTTTCTGGATCACTTATCGCCAAATAAGAAAGAAATTGTGCTGCTCGGGATCTTTTATGATGGTCACGATCGGTTAGATCTTGTAATAGTTGACCCCAAACTTCATATGCCCAGTTCACTTCTTTTTCTGTTAAAGTTAATATATTCTTGTATGCCTCATATTGAGTTTCTTTGTCTGTTGATTCTAAATCGGCAAAATACCTTTGAACTTGTTCTTCCATCGGATCAACTCCTATGTATAACGATAATCCATTTTACCATTTCCTTCTTCGCTGTTCTAAACATTCGTGAGCAATTTATAAGGCTTCTTTAACAATAACTCTGTTATTAGATCCGTTACACGTTACCATAAGTGAATCTCTTCACATTTTGCAGTTAAAACTAACATACTAAAAAGAGAAACTTAGTACATTTATGATGAACATTTCTTCTATTTTTCTGTATTGTTTTGTCCTTCATTAGCTTTATGAAGGACTTTTCTCCTGCATTTTCACGTTGTCTTGTCCTTCATCAGCTTTATATAAGACTTTTTTCCAGCTTTTCCACCTTGTTTTGTACTTCATTTCAACTAACTTTTGATTCTTCAAAAATTAAACAAGCCCCCTCTATTTGTAGGGATTTCTGCCTGCTTTTTTTAGCAAGTAGTAAAATATTGAGATTGACCTCGACACCATCACTTTATAAAATAAAAACATACTATAATGGATATTTTTTTGTTTAACTTATATTTAGAACTTTATGCGTAAACCTTTCTATTAAGACTAGCACATTAAGAGATGACATTTATAGGATAAAGAAACGTTAATTAAGGAACAGGAGACTATAAATGGAAATTCTAATTAGACAAGAGCTCACTAAAGATTATATTATAACTGAAGAAATGGTTAAAAAAGTCTTTTCACATGAAGAATATAGCAATAAGAAAGAGCACGTACTTGTAAATAAGATTAGAAAATCAGAGGCATTTATTCCTGAACTTTCATTAGTCGCTTTAAATCAAGGGCATGACATAATAGGGCATATTCTATTATCTAAAATAAAAATCATAGATGGTGATGCCGCTTTCGATTCTTTGGCACTTGCTCCAGTTTCTGTTTTACCTAAGTATCAGAAAAAGGGAATTGGGACTCAGTTAATTCATGCTGCGTTAAAAAAAGCAAAGGAGCACGGGTTTCATTCCGTTATTGTTTTAGGACACAAAGACTATTATCCAAAATTTGGTTTCAAACCAGCTAGCTTATGGAATATAAAAGCTCCATTTGAGGTGCCTGATGACGTATTCATGGCACTAGAATTAACTGATCATTCTCTTAAAAATGTGCATGGTATCGTTCAGTATGCAAAAGCTTTTTCCGAGTAATGCTTGCTAAATTCTGAGATTTAAAGATGTTGTTCTCATTTAGTTCCTATAAAAAGTAGATGAGAAAATGGAGCAAAATAAAATGGTTTTATTTTATTATGTTAACTGTAAGATAATTTATTAGAGAGAGTTGCCAAGGGAGGCCGTATGACTTTTTTAATTATATTAGTTGCAATTGTGTGTATCGCAGCTCTAGTCATTACATTATCATTGACAAGAGCTGAAGACTCCAACTATAGCAGTAATCGAAGTATCAATAATCAATTAATCATGTATCTTGCACTTATTCCCATTATCGCTGTGATTTTAGTGCTGGCGTGGGTGTTAATTATGTAATACGTACAAAATGCAAAGAGCTGGTGAGAAATTCCGCCTGCTCTTTGCATCTATAACCCTAAATACTTCTTAATATCTTCGCTGGATTTCCAGCTACAACCACATTAGCAGGGACATCCTTGGTAACAACAGAACCAGCAGCAACCACTGAATTCTCACCAATATCAACTCCAGCTAATATGACACAACTTCCCCCAATCCAGACATCGTTACCGATTTTAATAGGTATAGCAAATCCACTTTTATTCCTGCCTGTAGATTCAAGTGAATGACCAGCAGTATAGATTCCAACGTTAGGACCTAACATACAGTTGTCACCAATTCTTACCTCAGCCATATCTAAAATAGTACAGTTATAGCCAGCGTAAAAGTCATTACCAACATGAATATTATAGCCTAAGTCGCAATGAAAATTATGCTCAATACTTGGGTTGTTGCCTACACTCCCAAACAAGTTTCTAATAATCTCTTCTTTCTTTCCATCTTCCTCAACTTCAACATGATTAAATTCTTTAATAAGTTTGTGCGCGCGAATGTTCTTCTTTTTTAGATCCTCTGTTCCTCGTTCATAATAGATTTTTTCTTTACTATTACCTCCCAAAGCTTCTCCCCCTATTATAGTTTATTTTCTTGTTGAGCTAAATTGCTCCATTAGCAGAATAATGAAGAACGCTGTTCCTTATTGAATCAGGCGCTCCCTTTAGTATATTAGCTTTAAATTTCAATCTTTTTAATTACTTTGGCTGGGTTCCCACCTACTACAACATTATCTGGTACATCTTTAGTAACTACTGCACCTGATGCAATCACAACATTATCTCCTACTGTTACTCCTGGATTTACGACTGCACTTCCACCAATCCATACATTGTTTCCAAAAGTAATCGGTTTTGCGTATTCTTTACCTGAATTACGTTCAGTTGGGTTAATAGGATGTGTCGCTGTGTAAATTTGTACTCCAGGTGCGAGCATACAATTATCCCCAAACCGCACTTCGCAAACATCTAAGATCGTACAGTCAAAGTTCACAAAGAAATTTTCGCCTACATATGTGTTATAGCCATAGTCAAATCTAATGTTTGGCTCCATGTACACGTTTTCTCCCGTTGAGCCAAGTAATTCCTTTAATAATTTAGTCCGTTTCTCTCCTTCAGTTTCCAATGTTTGATTATAGATTCTAACTTTTCTTCTTGCTTCCTCACGTTCTTTTAGTAATACTGGGTCAGCAGGGTTGTACATTTCTCCGGCTAACATTTTTTCTTTTTCCGTTCTCATTACAAAGTCTCCCATCTCGGTTAATTAAACTTTACTTTAATAATAACATTTGAATGATCGTTTTCATTACAGCATTCCACGCACTCTCGTACTCTACCTTATTCTCCTACTTTTCTTACTCTTTATCTCGTGAAGTAGTTCAACTCTTTTTGCTTACTTCCTTTAGATCTATGTACAATAATGAATGAGCGCTGTTTTCATTGAATCAGCCTAGCATTATCAGATTCATTTATGATTTTCTTTATACCAGTCCAGTGCTTTTTCTTCTATTTCTCTTACAAGACATTCTTTACCATTTATATACGATTGAATATCATAGGGAAATTGCTGTGCCAATTTCTCCTTTAACTCACCATAACTCATCTTTAAACCTGGATGTCTTTGCAAGTAGTCTCGAAAAGCCAAATGTCGTTTTATTTCATGACTTCCAACCTGATAAATGTGAACGTGATGGGAGCGATTATCCCCACCTTTTTGAAAGTACCTTCGTCCAGGTATTTCGTTCTCACCTTTGGGGTCATATCCTAAGTCTCGCATCTTATCATTATATTTATCAACGATGTGAATGTCTTTAACGATAGGCATAATATCTATTATTGGTTTGGCTTTTAAACCTAGAACAGAAGTACTACCAATGTGATGAACGGTTACAATTTCATTTCCGAAAATGAGATTCAGTTTTTCGGCTTCTTCCGCAAACATTAAAGCCCAATTATCATTATATGAACATACTTCAACCTTTCTCAAAATTGCCCTCTTTCCTTCAACTAAAGTGCCTCTCAGTAAAAAGCTATCTATTAACCATAGGGCCAAGATCGCTAATTTCGAAAAAACAACGGACCCACCCCATCACCCTCAACTGAGAAATATGCAAAGATTGAAAATAACAATATTATTATTGCTACAATACATACTAAAATTGATAAAATAGTAATGGTAAAAGAATGCACATGACCAATTTTAACTGAATGTATACCAGCAATTAAAGTTCTTCTCAAGTAATTCGTTATTTACCGGCTTATTCCACGAAATTCAAAACAGACCTCTGGTAGCACTGGAAGTTTTAATTAGATTTGATTATGGTGATCATGGATAATAAGAACCTTGTACGACTCCACGATCCACTGCAACAGTTCGGAAAGGCATGTGTCGTTGAGTCACATTGGATCTATTCTATAAGGAGAGGAAATAATGAAAGATATTACTAAAAATGTCCATATAGGTGAATTAATAGCTATTTCTAATGTATTTAAATTAAATACTTATCGAATGCTAACATTACTAGAAAAAGGTTTAATGGAAGTATTCGAAAATAAGGAAGCTTTTTATAAAAAGTATGGAAAGAAGGAAACTTATCCCGAATTAGATTGGTGTGAATTAAATAACGGAAAAATCTTCACTAAATTAAAATAGGTAGGAAATAAAACCTTAGAATAGTTATCAGTGACCGTAAAAAATGACTATTGAAGTAAGGGAATTCCTGATCGTGCCCAGGAATTTCCCTTATCTTGTTGGGTTTGGGTTAATAAAATATTGTTGTAGTTAAAAGCCATAAACTACGATCTTCAGTTGCATTGTTATAGTACAAGTGTAGAAAACTTATGAATCTGTTGCTCTATTATTCGCAACCGTTATTACAGTAAGCAAAACTTACTGTAATAAAACTATGGTAAAATTACATGTGCATTAAATTATTTTTAGCAGGTTGTGATCTACAATGAACTTATTTGAAAAATTATATACTCTTATTATTTTCTTAGCTGTAATTATTGGTATAGGTCTAGGGCAAGTAGAATTTATAAGAGCTAATGCTGAAAGCTTCATTGTTCCTTTATTAGTAGCGATGCTTTATATTACTTTCTTACAAATTCCTATTGAAGAAATAAAAAAAGCTTTTAACAACATCAAATTTACATACACTTCAGTCATTATAAACTTTGTTTGGACACCTCTCCTAGCATGGCTGCTGGCACTGGTATTTTTAAGTGATAACCCAGCGTTGTATATTGGATTTATTATGCTTATGGTTACACCATGCACTGATTGGTATTTAATCTTTACAGGGATAGCAAAAGGAAATGTTGCGTTATCAACGGCAATCTTACCTTTAAACTTAATCTTACAAGTCATCATGCTACCTATTTATCTTCTTATTTTTGGTGGAACAACAGGAGTTATAGAGCTTTCATTTCTAATGGAAAGTATCTTAATTGTTTTATTTATACCATTAGTTTTAGCTTTTCTAACAAAAATGTTCTTGAGAAATAAACAGCAGGTAAGAGATCATCTTCTATCCAATCTTAGCGTTTTACCGATTATTTTTCTAAGTCTTGCAATCGTTGCTATGTTTGCTTCACAAGGGCAATTATTGCTTGATAATTTAGATTTAATGTGGCAAATTACCATACCTATTTTTTTATTTTTTATTGTAAACTTCTTCGTTGGCCAAAAGGTTGGTCAGCTTATGAAGTTCCCGAACTCCGACAGAACAAGTTTAAGCTTAACAACTTTAGCAAGAAATTCACCTATCGCTTTAGCAATTGCTATGACCGCATTTCCAGACCAACCATTAATTTCTTTGACACTAATTATAGGACCATTATTGGAATTACCTATTCTAGCTATCTTTACACAACTTTTATTATTTATTTCTAAAAATAAAAGTAAATAAAAATTCGGAAGCACATTGAAAAGCATCAAGGTAAAAAAAGCCGCTTTCCCTTCGCAGCCTCCAAACACATCAAAGAACCAGGAAAATAGCGATTAATCATATTCTGGATACGCCCTTCTGTAACCATTAGCTATTGGAAGCGTCGATCTTTAAATAAACAGGGTTTGATATACCCTTCTAAAAAAGAATGGATCTACCCAATAGGTAGACCATTCTTTTGATTTGCCCGACTTTCATCCCTGCTCGACTTGTAGGTCTCGCAGTCAATCTCCCCTATGCCTTTACACTCTTCGATGATTTCCAACCATTCTGAGGGAACCTTTGAGCTCCTCCATTACTCCCAATGTCAACATTTACCGAAGCAATTTTGGTATGCGTATACAAATCGTGGGCTATGATACAGCGTAATGGAATCAAATTTACTGCTCTTAAGTAACTATATAACTTCCCTAAAAATACACTTAACTCTAGGTACTAAATTTCATTCATGTCAACATCGATATAGAATTTTACCATACTGGCTAGAAGATAGTATAAGGAATAATGAACAGGGAGACCCTTTTCATCTTTAATGACCTTCTTAACTTGTATTAATGGCTCTATACTTGAGACTTCCATAAGTTTACTAATATCGGTGGAAGGATGAACAATCTCTATTTCCTTATTTGCTTTACTGAATTCCACTCCATAATCGTTACGAATAATCTGAAAGGTAGATACGTTATCTTCCAGTTTGTTTAAAATACCTGTATATAAATCATGAGGTAAATATGCATAATCAATACTAAATACAACATTTTTGTCCCTAATGATTCTTATAATCTTCACTACTTCAAAAGGTTTATCACGATTAAAGACTTTCATTAACGACTCGTCTGCCATTTCAATACTTTTTGCGTGGATCTCTTTTGAAAGACTATTTTCTTCTACGGATAGACCTTCGGTAAAACCTTTAAGGTTTAAAATATGCAGCTGTTGTTTTGCCCTCTTGATAAAGGTACCTTTACCATGAATAATCTCGATAACACCTTCACTAGCCAGCTCCTTTAATGCTCTTCGTATCGTAATTCTGCTCGTATTGAAAGTGTCACACAAATCCTTCTCATTAGGCATCTTATCCCCCTGAACAAGCTCTCCATTTGCAATCATTTCCTTTATTCGAATTTTCACCTGTTCATACAAAAAGACCGAACTCTCTGATCTAACCGACTTTTCCTTTGACATAGCACACCCCTACATTTCAAATAAATATAGTCATCCCCTATTATAACTCAGTTTTTAGAAGATTTAATTTACCCAGTATAAACAATCGTGCCTATACTTTTAATTGTTCGTCATATACGTAATAAGTACCATCCCATAAATTTACAATTGTGTTATTAGAAGAATATAAGGATCCTGTCACTATAATTCCCTAAAATATCCAACGTTAAGACAGGAGTAAAATGCCCCTTTAGAAAGTTTGTTCCATGTGTGACAGCATACCATCTATCATTTAACTTCGAAAAAACCGGGATTCGTTCCCTTTTACCGTCTAAATTAGAAAAGGGATCTATGCCCAATTGTTTTTATAGTAAGGAGGAGTATATACTATATCAATATTTGATCACATTAGAGACCAAGCTCTTCTCCTATTAATTTTCCAGAGGGTAACCTGCCCTCTTTATTATAAGCTAATAATTATACCACCGGCTATACTCACAACTACTTTTTGATCCTATTTAAACTCTACATCTAACCATTGTCTTTATTAAATAATGGAAGCAAGAAACCTAAAACTCCTATCTTCAATACCAACTTACATATCAACATTAATGCAAAACTTTACTGTATTTATAGGTAAATAATATTTAGAATAATGGATAGGAAGATCCTTTTCATTTTTTATTATTTTTTTAATTTGCACTACCGGTTGTAGATTAGATATACGAAGAGCCTCGCAAATTTCTAAAGATGGCTGTATAATCTCCATCTCTTTTCTCGCCTCTTTAAAGGAAATACCGTATTTATTGTTAATAAGTTTGAAGGTTGAGACATTATCTTTCACTATACTAGAAATCCCTGGAAAAATATCATTTGGTAAATAAGCATAGTCTATACTTACTAATTCGTCTTGATCTCTTATTAATCGAATCAATTTTACTACCTCAAAAGGTTCCTCACGTTCAAAGACTTTTACTAGATTCTCATCTGCTATTTCAACGTTATTAACTAAAACTTCCTTTGTGATATTTTTTTCTCCTATTCCTAGGCCCCCTTCAGTAAATCCTTTAAGGTTCAAAATTTGAAATTGACGCTTCTCCATTTTCACAAAAGTGCCTTTACCATGAATGATTTCAATTACCCCTTCACTTGCCAGCTCCTTTAGCGCTCTTCGAATTGTTATCCTACTTATATTAAACATCTCACATAGTTCCGCTTCATTTGGAAGTTTGTTACCAACAATAAGTTCGCCATTGGTAATCATCTCTTTTATTCGAACTTTTGCCTGCTCATACAAAAATATATTACTTTCTAAATTGGTTATTTTATTCATTTTAACTTTTCCACCACTTTCCCCATAACCTTGATGTGTCATAGTTGCTTTTTACAAACGGATAAGTAACCACACCGACCCATTTTTTAATTTTAGTAAAAGAAATGTAGCACTTTAAGAAGTCAAATAATAGCCTTCTGCACCTATTGCACAAGGCTATTATTTGATCACTTTTATTACAACTCTTTTGGATATCCAAATCCTCCATAAAACCCACATGTAATACTTGCATTTTCCGCTGCCACTTTTAAGGAATTGACCATATCATTCGTATTTAAAAATGCTGTTAAAAATCCACCGATAAAACTATCCCCCGCGCCCATTGTATCGATAACTTCCACCTCGATAATTTCCTGATGATATCGCTTTCCACGATTAATAAATAGTGCAGGTTTTGAGCCACGTGTTATACCTATAACTTCTAGGTTATATTTTTCAAGCTCGTCTAATAGCTCTTCCAACTCCTTTTCACTTAAGTCGGCCCCTGAAAAAAATCCGAAAGAAATATGAGGACAAATCTTTGCAAGATATTCAGGCTCACGGCGATCTGAAAAATCAAAAGAAATCTTAATATGTTCTGATAAGTCTGGAAGCTCTTCTTCTAAAAACGAGTAACAGCTAGAATGACACACATCAAACCTTTTCAAATAATCATAGTCATCCTGTACTAATCGTATCTTTACTTGGTGTTGCACCGTATTCTTCGGCCCACCAATAAAGATCCGATCACCATCCTTAGATAGATTGACCTTTGGTTGTCCACTAATTCCCTCTACTGTTCGTGAACGATTGTATTCTATATTCTCTTCATCTAGTACAAATCTTAAATGGTCTGCTTTATCGTCTGTTGCCAGGAGACCGATATATCCTACCTCCTCCGCCCCAGATCGTTTACAGTTAACTGCTACATTGACACAATTTCCTCCTGGGTAATATTTTCCCTGGTCCAAATAACAATCAACTACATTATCTCCGATAGTTATGATTTTCATCTGTTTAGCCTCCCAATTTATCCTTTAACAGAACCTTCTGAAAGTCCTCTAACCAAATACTTTTGTACAGCGATAAGTAAAACAATCATTGGTAATGACGCTATCACCATCCCTGCCAGAAGAACCCCCCAGTCCGTACGTAAAGAGTCTCTAAAATTCATTAGACCTGCAGGAATTGTTTTTAATACGTCTGAATCAACAAAGATGATCGCAAAAAGAAACTCATTCCAAGCAAAGAAAGATGTCAAAACAACGGTAGTTACAAGAATCGGTAATGCAATCGGCAGGTAAATTCTAGAATAGATCCCCCACTCACTACACCCGTCAATGACAGCTGATTCTTCAAGCTCTCGTGGAATACTCAAGAAATGAGCACGGAGTAATAGTACTGCGAGTGGCAACCTGTATGCGATATAGGTAAGGATCAGAGCCCATCTAGTATTAATTAAATCCAATGTACTTAAGATGTTAAACAAAGGAATTAACGCTACCTGCGGATTCATCATCAGTCCACCGATAATGAAAATAAGCATAAAGTCAATTAGTTTAGATTGGTATCTTGACAAAGCAAAGGCAGCCATGGAACCGAACAGGACTACTCCTAGTATTGTAAAGCCTGTTACAAACAAACTGTTAATAAAGTAATTGGATATCCCTTTTGACCAAGCTTCAATATAGTTTCCTACGAGCCATGTACTTGGAAGACCCCAAACATCGTTATAGATCTCTTCGTAACTTTTCATAGATGAAATAACCATCCAAATAAGTGGATATAAAATGATAACTGCGAAAGCAACCAGTCCAACAGCTGTAATAAATTCCCCTAATCCAAACTTCCTGCGCTTTCTAGGCGAGTGCTTTTTCGTTTTCGTATCCACCATCTTTTCCGTTTCCATTATTGCTTTCAAATCAATCATCCTTTCCAGTACGAGACAGTCGAATTTGAATGATTGCAAATAGAGCTGAAAGTCCAAAGATACAAAGGGCTAATGTAGAAGCATATCCCATATTATCCTTTACAAAGCCTTCCTGGTACATATGAACAGCCATTGTAATCGAGCTAAATCCGGGACCACCATTTGTAAGAATATAAGGTTCGTTAAATACTAACATGGATCCAGTAACTGTAATGAGAACGTTTACAAAAATTGCCTCTTTCACCTGCGGTACCGTTACACTAAAGAATTTTCTTATCTTACCCGCACCGTCAATATCAGCTGCTTCATATAATTCTTTCGGAATTTTCTGAATTGCAACAATAAATAACAACATAATAAACCCTATACTCTGCCATTGAGACATAGCAATAACTGCATATATGGCAGTGCTTGCATTACCAAGCCACGGTTTTGCCCAATCACCTAATCCTACCAAATCCAAGAAACTATTTAAAAGACCCATTTGCGGATTATAAACAAAACCAAAAAGTAAAGCTATTACAGAAATAGAAATCATTACTGGTATAAAATAAACTACCCTGAAAAATGGTGCTACCCTTCTAAACACCTTATCTTCTAATATATAAGCAAGGACTAATGCGAACCCAACCTGTAAGATTACAGATATAATGGCATATTTAATAACATTGGCCAATGCCACAGGCACAACTCTATCATTTATAAGTATCTTAAAATTGTCTAGGCCGACAAATGTTTTACTCGGTGAAAAAACTGAAAATGAAAAGAAACTATTATAAAAATTTTGAAAAAGAGGAATGTACACAAACGTTACAAGTAATAAAATGCTTGGAAGTAAGAATACAATAGGAAGTAATAAGCTTTTTCTGTGTTGCAATTGCCCCACCCCTTTCCTTTCAATCTCATCATGTGTTTTTATATTTTCTAGGATTAAGGAAACATCCTGAATCCTAGAAAAGGGGGAATACAGTTAATTACTACTTTAAACGCGCTGCCTGTTCCTGCGCATCCTTGAGAATCTCTTCAGGAGTTGCTTGACCTATTGCTAGCGACTGACCGCCTCTCATGAACGCATCTGCCACATTAATATTAACAGCATTATCAAACCACGATGCAGATCCACTGGAATTCAACAAAATTTCATATGCTTCTAATCTTGCAGGAGAAGTATTTTCTTCTGTTACTGCTCCTTTAATAGCATTTAATTGCCCATCTACTTTTGTAAATTCAAAAGCTGTTTCTGCAGAAGTTAAGAATTTTAAGAAATCAATCGCTTCTGGAGGGGCATTATTACTTAACATCCATCCTTCCGGAGCTCCTGTTAATAAACTAGCATCTCCTTTTCCATCTGCAAAGGCAGGGAAGTTGAAGAATCCGAAGTCTACTCCGCCAATATCCTCTACCATCTTAATTTCCGCAAATTGCATATAAACAATTGGAATTTCACCGTTACCGAACATATTTCTCGCATCCTCATGCGTGATAGCAGTAGATAGGTCACCCATGTATGTTGTAAGCTCTTCAAATATTTCTAATCCGCGGATATATCCAGGATCCGTAAACTCTCCTTGGCCATCGACATAATCTACTGCGGTTACAGCAGGATCTAAGATTCGTTGGAATATCGTCCCCATATAGTGAGAAATGGCCCATGTATTCTGTAAACCCTCTACTAAAGGTGTTTCATAACCAGCTGCTTGAAGGTCATCTAAAACTACAATAAACTCATCATACGTAGTAGGTGCTTCTAGATTATTCTCAGCAAAGATATCTTTATTATAGAAGAATACTTTACCATCAATTGTAAATGGAACACCATACGTTACATCGTCAAAAGTAAAACCTTCAAACTGAGATTCCATAATGTTTCCCGACCATTCTGGATCTTCTGCTAATATATCATTTAAAGGCATAATTCTGTCGGATGATACTAGATTTGAAGCAAACGAATCGGACCAAGACGAGAAAACATCTGGCAGGTTCTCGTTGGAAATCAACACTCTGATCTTTTCCTTATAGGCATCATTCAAAACCGCATCCACATTGATTTTTACATTAGGGTTTGCTTCCATATACTCTGCAATCTTCTGATCATAGAAGGATTTACGTGGCTCATTTGGCCATCTGTGATTGAAATTAATTTCAACAATCTTATCCTCATTGCCTGAGGCTGTACCTTCCCCCCCTGAAGGCTCATTGGAGGCAGTCCCCCCTGACGTACACGCCACAAACACCGGCAAAAGAAACAGTACCATAACTAAAACTGCAATTAACCTTTTCACTTAGTTCACGCCCTTTTTTATTTATTTCAAAAAACTCAACACGTGATGATCAGAAGTATAGTACCGATTAATAGTATTAATATACTACCAATATTCCATTCTGTCTCTAACTCTAGCAAGTTATTTTTCTAGCAGAAAGAGTCAATATCGGAAACTACACTCCCTTACATAGAAATTAAATTAAAAACAGTTACTCAGTCTGGGCAGGGGTAAAGATTTTTGGAAATCTTGTTGTTAGTTAAAACAAATAATTCACCTTTTAATATTCCATTTTCCACATATAGCGTCTTACGGATAGTGGATGACCTGTATGCTCTGCTAATCCATCTGCATATTGTCTTAGTACAGCACCTACAATGGCAGGTCCAAAGTACTCACGGAGGTCTTTATCAATACCCGTATAATCAAGATCTGCAACATCTATTACTTCTACTTTTTCACTAAACTTCTCAGCAAAGTTGATAGCTCTTTGATCTAGTGGCCGGGTAGCACCTTCGCCTTTAATTATTAGGAAAGGAACATCGTAATCTGTAATTTCGAATGGCCCATGGAAATATTCACCAGAGTGAATTGCATTTGAGTGGATCCAAAGCATTTCCATTAATAGGCAGCTTGTAAAAGAATAGGCTTGATGATAATAAACACCGCTACCCATTGTATAAATTAACTTTTCTCTTTTATTATCTTTACCAAATTTAAATGCTCTTTCTAACGTTTGCTTCTTATTTATTTCAAAAAGATTTTCTATATTTTCTAATTGGTTTAAAACACGTTGGTACTTCTCATCTTGAGATAAAGCATTGATAATTCCGAAAATTAAACTAAAGTAAATGCCTACTTCCTCATCAATAGCATTAGATCCATCTTTGTAGTTGTAGTGAACTGTATATTCAGCCTCTTGGCAAAGTGGAGAATCTACGTCCATTGAGATAGCAATGGTAATAGCACCTTTTTCCCTAGCAAACTTTGCTGCTTCTACAGTCTCCGGTGTAGTTCCAGAGTGTGAGCGAAGAATTACTACACTATTTTCCCCTAGACCACGAGGGTTAACATGAATGAACTCGTTAGAAGTATAAACTCTAGTAGGAATATCTAGCTCTCGATCGATGAAATAATCCCCAGAACCTAAGGAAGCCATAGACCCTCCACAAGCTACGAAGTAAAAATTCTTTACGTTAACTGCTTTCACTGCATCTACAGCAGCTTGGATTTGTTGCACATGTTCAGTTTTCATGGCTTGGCTTTGTTGCACGTGTTCAGTTTTCATGAATAAGTACCCCCTAAAAAATATTACATCATATGATGTATTAAACACATAATATAACGTTATATTATGTGTTGTCAATTCATTTTTTAAAATTTTCAGTTAATACCCTCGAGAAAACGCCTACTTCTAACTAATAGGGATATCGTATCAAGAACAAAAAAGTATACAGATATATTTTATTTTCCAAGAAAACATTACAGGAAATTCTAATTACCACTAATTTTATCGGGGTAAATCCTGCATGCAAGTAGCATAAAATATTAGTTATAAATATCCAAAAATAATTAATTAATTATTTAATTAATCTATGTAACAGCCTTAAAAAATTTAACTTTTCTAATTTTACGGAAGGAACAACTTACTAGCACAGCTATTACTGATTCATTTTTTGCATAATAAAACAGACCTTATTTTCATAAAGATAAGGTCTGTCATTATGATTGTGTCTGGGTTATTACGGTTAATTTCTATCATCAATTAGTTTTATAACTTGAGTTAAGCTTTTTTCTGACATGTAATATAGAGTAAATGATGGTTTCTAAACTTAATACTTATAAGATAAGAGGGACTCATTCTAATAGTTGTCGATAAAACTGTTATCCTATATTCTGAAAACGACCATTAAAAACATTCACCCAATATCCGGAAGTCAAATTTATAAAAGCTACTCCTGTACTTGATTGCACTCTAATATACTGACCCACCAGCGTAATTCGATTTCGATTAACTTTTTACATTTTCTTTTTTTATTCTGCTTTATTTATCAACTCAAATGATTCTTCAGAACCATTCCATTTAACAATTACAGGTATGGTTTCATCTTTGTTTATTTTAGCTCCAGTTCCTCCACCACTTGTTCTAAATGAAATATCATTAGGTGGTTGGTCAAACTCCCTGCTAACACTACTTCCTCCAGCTGATGTTTGATAAGAATAATCAAGATTCTTTATTGACTGCACCTCATCTAAAGAACCTTTAAATGTAAGTACAAATGTATCCTTTTTTTCATGTGAGTAGGTAGTTCTATTATTTTCTTCTCCCCATATCTCTGTTCCTTCATAAATGTACTCAGCTTCCCAATATTGCCCTTCTCCTGTAAATAAATAACCGTGCTTAATAACTTCCTCATTGGAACAAGCAGAAAGCAACAGAGTTAATAGTAATAGTGAAATCGGAACCAAACTTTTCATCTCCTCATTCTCCTTCCAATAATAACCATAACATACGAAAAGGAAACTGATGAATCTCCCCCTTAAAAACTATTTTGTTATTCAATCATCGCTCTCGTTCGTAAATAACATGAAACAATTACATTTTTAGATTCGCCTTCATTAATGAAGAAATCTGTTGCTCATCAGTATTTGAAATTTGTTCTAGTTGATTTATAACTAGCTCTTGTCGCAGTGCTGAATGGTTTTGACTTAATTTAGCTTTTCCTTCTATCTTAGTGATTTTTATTTTGAAACCTTGAACTCCTTTGTTCATGGCAGCGAGGAACTCAGGATCTACTTCTCCTAAGCTGTATGAACTGTCAGGAGTTTCATATTTCACTACCATTTCATGTAAGGAATCCATTAACTCATTTTCATCTTCTAAAAGCTCGACTTCTCCATAAACATGAACGGTTACATAATTCCAAGTTGGTACTGCTTTATTCGTTTCATACCAGGATGGGGATATATAACAATGAGGACCGTGGAAAACAGCTAAAACGGTTTGATTTTCGATATCTTTCCACTGAGGATTCGGACGAGCAAAGTGTCCATATAAATATGTATTCTTCTTATTCAAAAGTAACGGTAAATGAGTTGCAAATGGCACTCCATTATGCTCTGAAAAAAGAGTCGCAAAACTAAATTCTTTCATAATCTCGTAATTCATTTTTTCTGTGACTTTAAAATGTGAAGGAATATACATACTAATCCACCTTTCAAGAAAGTTATTTGATTGTTTTGGTCATAATAAAGTCCACTTGTTCTTCATCACCCATATAAAAAGAGTGGGCTCCAGTTTGAACAAACCCCATTTTTTTATAAAAGGCGATAGCATTTTCATTTTTTTCCCATACGCCTAACCAAACTTTCTTTTTATTAAGTTCCACCGCCATTTTCATAGCTTTATCTAGCAGATATTTACCAAGTCCATGTTTTTGAAATTTGTTCTTTATATAAATCCTTTCAATTTCAAGTGATTCACCACCCATATCTTCAGACTGAGCGTCATTGGTATTAACCTTTAAATAACCAGCAACCTCATTATTAAAATAAACAAAAAAGAATTGCGAGAAAAGGTTGGATAATTCATTTTCCAATTGTTTAGACTGAAATGCTTTTTCCAGATAGGCTTTCATATTTTCAGGTGAATTTTGACCTTTAAATGTTTCATTGAATGTTTCAATACTTATTTCTTGGAGTATTTGTAATTCTTCACGGTTGCACTTTTTTATTTTTAAAGTCATCTTTATACATCGCCCCTTCAGAAAATCAATAATTTCTCTTGTTTCCCTTTTTTACAAATTCCCAGTCTTTCTCTATATTTTTTCTTACTCTTTGAAGAAGATCGAAAATGGTTTCCACTTCTCTTTCGGAAAAACCCTTTAAAGCAACGGTATTGGAATAATCATTTTCTCTTTTTATAAAAGGAAAAACATGTTTTCCTTTCTCTGTCGGGAAAAGTTTTTTGATTTTTTTGTTATGTGTATCTTCTTTCTTTTCAATAAAGCCATTCATTTCAAGTTTTTTTATAGCACGAGCTGCTGTTGTTCGATCTACTTTTATCATCTCAGCTAATTTTTCTTGAATGATTCCTGGGTTTTCACATATTCGTACAAGATACAAATACTGCCCCTTTGTTAGGTCATATTCTTTAAACTCTATATTACTTATAGAATCTAATGCCCTTGCTATCATCCCAATTTCACGAAGAATTTCCTTCATAATTACCTCCTTAGCATATATTTATGTTGCAAATGCAACATAAATGGCATATGTTAAATTTAACTCGTTTTTGTTGTATTTACAACAAAAAAACTCTAGTAAAGTGATACTAACAGACAGTTGTCATTTGGTCTTCGTTTTTAATTGTTTATTTTTATGTCAGCACTTTAATTATCCTCAAGAAAACGGGCTCTATTGTAAGGATAATAGTGAAGAAATTGATTATTGGACAAGAAGGAAACGGTATGTTTAACTTAAATACGCTCATTAAAGAAGACGGACTCTACTTTGTAAACGTTGAAGCAAGTACGATTGATTCCAAAGTGATGCCAACGAAACAATTTATTGTGGGCTCCCTCTCCGAAGAAGACATTGATTCTCTACCAAGTCAAAGGGATGGAGGACATCATGAAAGTCATCATTAACACATAATAAATTCTAACCTGCTTTTCAATTGCGATTTTGATAGTTTAAAAACCAACCTTTTTCACCGGAGAGTGCGTTGATTATCTTGATCAACGCACTCTTTTGTTATATAAGTCGGTTATCATCTTCTTTTATTAGCCCGTATACATAGTGATCAACGAATCTATCATATAAAAATTCAGAACTTTTTAGACAACCCTCTTTTTGAAAGCCTAGGCTTTCAGGAATAGCTTGGCTTTTATAATTTTCCGTTGCTGCACGAATTTCTATTCTTTTTAAGTTTAGTTCATTAAAACAATAATCTATAACTGATTTACAAGCACTGGTCATTAAACCTTTACCTTGAAATCCTTCACCTAACCAATATCCAATTGAAGTTGATTTATTAGCCCAGTTTATACCATGTAACCCTATGACTCCGGCTAATTCGCCTTTATACCAAATACCGGCTTGAAAGCCATTATTATTACTAAATTGCTTAAGTGTACTTTCTATAAACTCCTTTGAATTGCTTACCTTATTTGTGAAATCAACCCAAGGCAGCCATTCCCTAAGATAATCTCTTGATTTATCCGTTAACATGAATAGATTCTCAGCATGTCGCGGTTCTAACAAACGCAATTTAGTATCATGGTTAAGTTTAAAATAAAACATACTTTCCCCTCTCTTTATCCTTTTAAAGCCTTATTCAACTCTACTGCTGTATTACAAAGAAAAGATTGCACTTGTTGAGCAATTGCTTTCCAATACAACAGAAAAAGCGCTACCCCTTTTTGGATCAACGCACACCGGTAAGCTAATCATTTTACTTTTAAAACCATTCGCACGTTTTAAGATATGTCCATCGAAATCATCATCGAACTGTTTAATAACCTCAAAACCTTTTGCTTCATAAAAGGGCTTTCCTATAACATTTTCCTTTTCTACTTCTATATAAATCTCTTTTAAACCATCTAACTCGCTCGTTCCTTGCTGTAACAAAGCTGAACCAACCCCTTTACCTTGGTAATCAGGATAAACATAAATAGCACCTAATTCTACGGTAAAGCAACATGGAAAGACTTATTCAATTTTTTTAAAGTCTTCAGGTTAGCAATAACACCTATAAACCCTGAAACTGCAAATGCTATTGGAACAGCCACTAGAGAAATATCAGTTGGAGCTTCCACTAGTAAACGATATACCCAAAAGAAACAGATAATCAGTCCCTATAAGTCCAATCTTTGCTTTTGTTTTTTATTCATATTCAAGCACCACCTTGAAACAATTAAAACCCTTACTTCCATTTAAAGTTTAATTGACTTATAACCTTTCCTTGCTGAGAGTTAAGTCGTTCCTCTAAATAGATTACATTCGCATGTCATGTTATCCAACCAAACCGAAGAAATTCGTCTTGTATATCAAAAAGAATAATATAGTTGCAAACGCTAATTGACTTAGAGTTAATCGATAAGCATTTCTATTTTTTGCGTATTTCCATTCCATATATGCTTGAGTTGCTCCTGACAATAGTATAAATATAAGCATAATAAACCATGTTTCAAAAAACCAAATACTCTCCATGTAATCCCTTTGGCTATTAATGATGTACCCGAGTATGATCATGACAATAACAAAAATTCTTATCGACCAATCAATTTTTTTGTGTTTATTGTTTACGTGATGGTATAAAAAAAGGCTTTCCCTCTTTACTTTTAACCACCTTCTCATAACTACATCAAATGAAATGATCAATACTACAACAAGCGTTAATAAGAGTACTAGATTCAGCCAAAAATTCGGTTCTAAGCCATAATACACAATATCCCTCATCTCGTAAGCCTATATCAAGACTAATAATGATCAAATTAAGTTCAATAACTCTATTGTATTAGAAGTGAAATAATGAACTCCCATATAAGAGTTGCGATCTGCTTTACTCATTTTAACATCTAAGGGTATGAGCATGCAGAAGCTCCAGAAATACTAGCAAGCAAAAAGAAGAAAAATGAAAATTTGATACCAGTTGTAAGAAGTAGCAACAATAAGCCTAGTTCCAAGGGGACTAGGCTTATTGTTTGATTCTCTTGTAAGCTCCCATATCTCTATTAATACAGGCATTTCTTCAAATTCAATTTCAGTTACTAACTCCCACTGTAATCCTGCTGGCTTCTTATAAGGGGAGTTGGTTTTAATTAATTCGCTTTCAGGTGCAATCCAGTCAACTGTTAGATCAAATGGATCCCTTGGTATATCAGCAACCGTTAATTGTGCACTATGGACAGTGCCTAAGAGCAATTTCTCTGCCGTACGATTTCATGTAAAAAAGACTAGCCGCCTTTCTTTCTTCACCAGCAGGAACCCATTCTGGCCTAATCATGATAAACCCGGCTTTTGGACTTGAAATTTCTTTACTAAGCCTTTAACGAATAAAATGAAGCACGATTGCTGTAATTATAAAAAACCTTACTTGTTCGTGCTTTTAAAGATAAAGAGCCGTCAATCATTTAGACGGCTAGCTTTTACTATATATGATCACTTGTTCCACTAACAAGTAGTGCAATACTTACGCTCAATGAATAAGAGAGCGCATATTCAATTGTAGCAAAGCACATCTCTACTACTTTCTTCCCTTTTAATTCAGATACCAGGCAAAAGTGCTCGTCCATTTTCTCAATTACCATCGTATTATTTACTTTATACATGTTTATTCCTCCTTGTTTTTCTTAATAGGTATCAACTTTTTTCTTAGTTTATCATCCACAATTCAAAAATCGATACTTAATAATAATTAATATCAAGAAATACTTTGTTTTGTTTTAGGTCTATTCGTCTTTCTATAGAATAACAATAGGAGAGCTCTGATTGTTCCACCATTTAAACCTAGATAAATTTCCCAGTTTATTTTTTTTATTTTTTTTTAATATGCCTATTGATATTTTGATAAGATGTTGCTACGCTAGAGAAGCATTATTTGGAGAGCTAAATTTTACTGAAACTGGGTCTTTCCAAGCAGATAATTTTGACCACTTACAAACGGTAAGTTAAAGCCATACGGACAGCTGGTCAAAGCCGACTGGCAACTTAGTTGCCTTATTGATTGAGTTAAAAGCTCAAATTTTATAAGTTGGTTACTTTACAACCAGTGCATTTGCACATCAACTTGTGAAACGGTCAATAAGAGTGCTAAAAAGTAATTATTTGCTATATAGACTCTGATCCTATTAAGATATTTTAAATATTAAAAAGCCTTCTATCATAATGTTCTTTTATGGTAGTCGATGTCTACTTATGTGGTTTTACTTATGCTTATTTAATATTTATTAATGTTGATATCTTAGCAAGTGTTGTGCGCAATCATGCGTTTGGCACTTGCTTTTTGTTGTTCAAACGTTTTTTGAGAGGTTATATCCATACCATCTTGGGTATAGACATTCTAAGAGTTTGTTACGGACTTCTCTTCCATTTGTAAAATTTATTTAGTTAGGAGATAGGATAATGGGAAAAGCGCTTATTATTGGTTGTGGTGGAGTGGCATCTGTAGCCATCCACAAATGTGTTCAAAACAGCGAGGTATTTGAAGAAATTTGTATCGCTAGTCGTACAAAGTCAAAGTGTGATGATTTAAAAGCAAAACTTGATGGCGGGAAAACGAAAATTACGACTGCACAAATTGATGCAAACAATGTCGATGAGTTAATCGCATTGATTGAAGAGGTAAAACCAGATATCGTTATGAACTTAGCATTGCCATATCAAGATTTAACAATTATGGATGCTTGCCTTGCAACAAAAACACACTATTTAGATACAGCGAATTATGAGCCAGAAGATACGGCAAAGTTTGAATACAAATGGCAGTGGGATTACCGCGAGCGTTTTGAAAAAGCTGGTATTACAGCTCTTTTAGGAAGCGGCTTTGATCCTGGTGTAACAGGTGTCTTTTCAGCACATGCCCTAAAGCATCACTTTGATGAAATTGAATACATCGATATTCTTGACTGCAACGCAGGCGATCATGGCTATCCTTTTGCTACGAACTTTAACCCTGAGATCAACATCCGTGAAGTTTCTGCAAACGGACGTTACTGGGAGAACGGCGAATGGGTAGAAACGAACCCAATGGAAATCAAACGTGTCTACAACTTCCCAGAAATTGGGGAAAAAGATATGTACTTATTATATCATGAAGAACTTGAATCTCTTGCTGTAAATATTCCTGGCATTAAACGAATTCGCTTCTTCATGACATTTGGTGAGAGCTACCTTACTCATTTAAAATGTCTAGAAAATGTTGGTTTAACTTCAATTGAGCCAATCGAATATGAAGGGAAAGAAATCGTTCCACTTCAATTCCTAAAAGCACTACTACCTGATCCATCTACTCTTGGACCACGTACAAAAGGAAAAACAAACATTGGTTGTATTTTCAAAGGGAAAAAAGATGGAAAAGAAAAAACATACTACGTATATAACATATGTGACCACCAAGAATGCTTCAATGAAGTAGGCTCACAAGCAGTCTCTTATACAACAGGTGTTCCTGCCATGATCGGTGCTATGATGATTATGACTGGAGAGTGGAATAAAGCAGGCGTATACAACATTGAAGAATTCGATCCAGATCCATTCATGGAAGCATTAAACAAGTGGGGCTTACCTTGGAAAGAAAGTTTAAACCCAGAGCTTGTGGATAATGAGCCAATCAAACAACCGGAGTCTGTACGTTAAGATGCGGTTTGAAGAATTACCAACACCTTGTTATGTAGTAGACAAAAGTCTTTTGGAAAAGAATCTAAAGACTCTAAATGGAGTTATGCAACGTACAGGTGCGAAAATCATTCTTGCACAAAAGGCATTTTCAATGTCGACGATGTACCCACTCATCGGGAAGTATTTAAGCGGGACAGCAGCAAGCGGGTTATATGAAGCAAGACTTGGTCATGAGGAAATGGGTAAAGAAAATCATGTCTTTGCCCCAGCTTATCGTGATGATGAAATTGATGAAATCATCTCCTATTGTGATCATATTATCTTTAACTCTTTCTCGCAGGTAGAAAGGTTTAAAGATACAGTTATTCAAGCTGGTAAGAAAGTTGGCTTGCGTATCAACCCTGAATGCTCTACACAGGTTGGGCATGCGATCTATGATCCATGCTCACCTGGTTCCCGTTTTGGTGTTACCATTGAGAATTTCCGTCCAGAGTTGCTTGATGGTGTATCTGGCTTCCACTTCCATACCCTGTGTGAGCAAAACTCTGACGACTTAGAAACAACGCTTAATGCAGTTGAAGAAAAATTCGGCCCTTGGCTATCACAATTAGAATGGATCAACTTTGGTGGAGGTCACCACATCACCAGAGAAGATTATGACATCACATTATTAGAAGAATGTATTAAAAGAATGCAAACGAAATACGATTTAGAAGTTTATCTTGAGCCCGGAGAAGCGATTGCACTTAATGCAGGTTACCTCGTTACGACTGTTCTTGATACCATGCAGAACGGAATGGAAATTGCCATTCTTGATACGTCCGCAACATGTCATATGCCAGATGTACTTGAAATGCCTTATCGTCCTCCTCTTCTAGGATCAGGTGAAAAAGGCGAAAAGCCATTTACATATCGACTAGGTGGACAAACATGTCTTGCCGGTGATGTCATTGGAGAATATTCATTTGACGAGCCCTTAAAAAGCGGAGATCGATTAGTGTTTGGAGATATGGCGATCTACACAATGGTGAAAAACACAACATTTAACGGGATGCCATTACCAGCGATTGCTCTGAAAGATAAAGATGGAGATTACCGTATTGTGCGTGAGTTCGGCTATGAGGACTTTAAGGTGAGACTTGCATAATCAATTGGAAGCACGATCTCGCAATGGTCGCTCCCCCTTCACAGATTAAATTTGAAAGAACCAGATTCTTATGAGAGAATTTGGTTCTTTTTCTTTTGGCTGTGTTAAATACAAAGGTTGATATAGAACAGAAAACAGGCGTACTCTTGAATCATTAGCAAAAGACGTACAACCATTGTTATAGCTCATCGTCATTCTACTATCCTCCATGCGCAGCGATTTATCGTTTTAACAGAGGAAGGTATTGCTGAAGAAGGGATACATGATTCATTTCTTACACGAAATGGAGCGCATGCACACCTGCACTCTAAACAATTTGAACTACAAGTATAGACGATATACCAAGATCGGCTCTCTTTTAAAACGTTATCAAATCCAGAGAATTCCACAAAAGTTGTCTTATGCTCTGTAGTACTAAAATAAATGATATGTAATACAGGTTGTTGTCTTTCGTTCATTTTTTCCCCCTCCTGCTTTAGCGTATAGCTATGAAAAGCTGTAAAAGAAAATATGTCAGTCATTCTTCTTCTCCACTTCCTATAAAAACCAGAAGGAATTACCTTACCAGTGGAGAATTTTAGATAGATGAAAGCACTTACTTAAATACAGGAGGTTTCATAATCAATGAAAAAAACAATTTATATAACAGGCGCAGATAGAGGGTTAGGTTTAGCTCTGTCAAAAGTTTTCTTGAAATCTAATTTCAAAGTTTTTGCTGGTCGCTACATGACGGATTGGGCTGAGCTTGATGAATTAAAGGAGGAGCATGGTGACGATTTACACATTATTACATTAGATGTTACCGATCAGCAATCTGTGGATCAGGCCGCGGACTATATTAAAGAGCATGCCGGTCAATTAGATATTTTGATTAACAATGCTGCTATTTATAAGGATCGCTCTGAGGATGTATTCGGAGAGTTTAATTATGACGATATGATGGCTCATTATAACACCAATGCCTTAGGGCCGTTACGTGTATCCAAATCTGTCGTTCCATTATTAATGAAAGGTGATAGTAAGATCCTCGCAAATATTTCTTCAGAAGCCGGGAGTTTAGCAGATTCTTGGAGAAAGAAAGAGTATGGCTATTGCATGTCAAAAACTGCATTAAATATGCAATTAACAATCTTACAAAACCAATTAGAGGAATATGGAATCAAAGTATTAGCTTTCCATCCAGGTTATGTGAAGACGTATATTTTTGGTGACTTTAATCCTGATGCAACGATTGATGCGTTCGAATCAGCGACTGGGATTATGGAGCAAATTTTAAAATCCCCAGCGATAAATGAACACATGTACATTGATTATCAAGGAAATAAACTAAACTGGTAAGGAGAGATAAAATTGATTAGGATCATAGCACTAGTAGGCGATTACTGGCATGCTGGAGATGATGCCAAAGTTGGTTTGGAAGCTGCAGTTGACCGAATGCCAAACAAAAAAGACGTTCATCTTCAGTACATTACTCACGAGGAAGTATCCAAAGCTCTAGATGAGAAACCAGACTTATTGATCAATGCAAAAATGGATCAACTAAACCCTAAGGATGAACACGTCATTACTTGGTTAACAGAAGAATTGGACCAGAAGCTTGCCACCTATGTTAAAGAAGGAGGCAGTGTACTAGCTTGGCATGCTGGGATGGCTGGATATAAAGGGGAAAGCAATTATATTCAAATGTTACGAGGATCTTTTGACTATCACCCACCGGGACTTCAAGAGGTTACATACATGTTGAAGGAAAATGAAAAAAGCGGAGAAAATACATTCCTCCTTACCGATGAGCAGTATTTTGTCCACTGTGAAATAGAAAACACAGAAGTCGACCTTTGGAGCACAGGTGTTGATGGCGATTCGATCGCAGGCTGGAAGCATTCCTATGAAAAAGGGAAGGTTTGCTGCTTTACTCCAGCCCATACAAAGGAAGGCATGTTGAACAAAAATGTCTCAAATTTGTTAGTAGAAAAAATACTTTGGTCGTTATCAAAATAGGTTATTAGGATGAGATTCGGGTTCTTCCCCTTCTCTCCTTTTTCACTAACTAAAAAAACTTAGCTAAGAAAAGAATAAGGAGGAAAGTCAATCATCTTTGCTCTTTTTTCTGGAAGGATTCAGAATTTAATTAAGTCACATATCCTGAATAATAAATTGGTCCTCCCCTCAACAATACAGAACCTTATTCACTGATTATGCGAAGTCCCTCTTTATTTTTCGATTGTGTTGTCTTTCTTTTATGTATTGATAAACCCAAATTGTCAAAAAGAGCCAAAACCCACTTAATAAATAAGCTCCTACTACATCGCTTGGAAAATGCACTCTGAGATAAACCCTGCTTGTCCCAATAGCAAGGATCATAACTGTACTAACGTATTGTTAGATACTTTTTTCGGTTTATGCATTTGATTTCAACTACCCCATGATGCACTTTTCACAACTCCTATTCCTCAGTTTGAGTCTACATCCCCTCACAAAATGACTTTTCTTCATCTTTTTCTGAGAAAGAAGAATAATATCTCTGCAAGTACATACTATAAGATTGTCACTTCGATGGGCTATAGCCAAGCGGTAAGGCAACGGACTTTGACTCCGTCATGCGTAGGTTCGAATCCTGCTAGCCCAGCCAGTTACAAATACATAATCCAAAAAAGCTGCTGAGTAACAAAACTCAGCAGCTTTTTTCAAATTCTATTTTATTATTCACCTGTTAAAGGAATGACCGCACCATCATACGTGTCGATAATGAACTGTTGAACTTCTTCTGATTGAAGAATTTCAACTAATTTTAAGATCTCAGCACGGTTTTCGTCTTCTGAACGAACAACAATTAGGTTTGGTTGAAGAACATCTGCTCCCTCAAACGCAATACCATACTGCTCAATGTCTACTCCACCTTCAAGTGCATAGTTTGTGTTAATCACAACTGCTTCGCCTTCTCCTGCTTCAAATGAAGGAGCAAGCATTCTTGCTTCTACTTGATACTTGTCAAACTGTAAGTTTTTAGGATTTGATACGATATCGTCTACTGTTGCTAAAGCACCTTCTGCGACATCAAGCTCAATTAAGCCTGCTTCTTCAAAAATTGGAAGAATACGTCCATGGTCACTAATTGAATCACTCATGATAATTGTTGCACCTTCTGGAAGCTCATCTAAGCTGCTGTATTCTTTAGAATACACACCAATTGGCTCAGCGTGGATAGCCCCAATGCTTACAAAATCATAATCAGGATTTTCATCTAATTGCATCGCTAAGTAACCAGGTGTCTGGAAATAGTTTGCATCGATATCGCCATCACGTAATGCTTGGTTTGGCAAGATATAATCTTGAAATGTGACAATTTCAAGCTCAATGCCTTCTTCAGCTAAAAGTGGTTGAACATATTCAAGTACTTCTGTATGCGGCACAGCAGATGCCCCAACTACTAGCGTTGATGTTTCAGCTTGTTCTCCCTCTTCACCAGCTGCATTTTCTGTTGTTTCTTCTTCTGCAGCACCACAAGCTACTAAAGATGCGGATAATGCTGCTACACCAAGTAAGCGTAAAAACTTTTTCATAATTAAAAATCCCCCTTGTTATCGTTTATCTGTTTTATTTGTAAAGTAGTCACCAATCCATTGAATAAGAAAGACAATGATTAAAATGACCACTGTTGCAACTAATGTAATTTGACTGTTGTTTCGTTGAAAACCTTCAAGGTAAGCAAAGTGTCCGAGTCCACCTGCTCCAATTACACCGGCCATAGCCGTGAAGCTAACTAACGAAATAGCTGTTACGGTTATACCGGAAATGAGTGCTGGAAGCGACTCAGGAATAAGGACTTTTCGAATGATATCCCATTTGGTTGCTCCCATTGCTTGAGAAGCTTCAATAACACCTTTATCAATTTCCCTTAATGCCATCTCGACCATCCGAGCATAAAACGGAGCCGCTCCAATGATTAATGCTGGTAAGGCTGCATTGGCTCCAAGCATCGAACCAACGAGCATACGTGTAAATGGTATCAACAAAACAATTAAAATAATGAACGGAATCGAGCGAAACACATTAACAATTAAACTAAATACCGTATTAATCCACTTGTTTTCCCAAAGGTTTCCTTTGCTCGTTAAATACAAGACAAGGCCTAAAATTAACCCAATGATAAATGTCGCCGCGACGGAAATCCCCGTCATATAAAGAGTCTCGAGTGTGGCGTCCCATAACCGATCCCATCTTACCCTTCCAAACCATTGATCAAGCATGGGCGATCACCTCCACTTCCACTTGTTTCTCGCGGATAAATGCAATGGCTTTGTCGATTTCATCTTTGTCACCTGTTAAGGCCACAAATAATGTTCCGTACGAACCCTCTTGTATCTTCGTTATTTTTCCTTGGATAATGTTGACCTCGACATCAAATTGTCTAATCAACTGGGTGATCAACGGACGTTCTGCTTCTTCTCCGACAAACGTCAGCTGCACCAGCTGCCCGTCCGGATAATCAGCAAGCATATGATCAACGGCTTCAACTGTTTCATCAGTCTCCGTAATTTGCTTAACGAATTCCTTTGTCATCTTCTCTTTTGGTTTACGGAACACTTCTCGTACAGGCCCTTTCTCAACAATCTTTCCAGCTTCCATAACCGCAACTTGATGACAAATCTTTCGAATGACATGCATTTCGTGCGTAATTAATATAATCGTCAATCCTAGTCGCTCGTTAATATCTACAAGTAAATCCAAAATTGAATCGGTTGTTTTAGGATCTAATGCCGACGTTGCTTCGTCACAAAGAAGAACTTTCGGGTTATTGGCTAACGCACGTGCAATACCGACACGCTGCTTTTGTCCCCCACTCAATTGAGATGGATAACTTTCTTCTCGGCCCTCTAAGCCAACAAGCTTAATTAATTCATCCACTCGCTTCATTCGCTCAGTCTTCTTCACACCAGCAATTTCAAGCGGAAACGCAATATTTTCCCGTACAGTCCGCGACCAAAGCAAGTTAAAGTGCTGAAAAATCATGCCGATTTCTTGTCTAGCTTTACGGAGCTCTGTTGGTTTTAGTTTTGAAAGATTTCTTCCAGCAACTACAACATCACCCTCGCTTGGCCTCTCAAGCATGTTCAACATTCGAATTAATGTACTTTTTCCCGCACCACTATATCCAATAACACCATAGATTTCACCTTCATTGATGGTAAGGTTAATCCCATCAACTGCCGTAACTTGACCATTTTTTGTTAGGAATATTTTCCGAATTCCTGTTAATGAAATCATCCGCTCCTCCTTCCCCTTATAGGTAGCATTCCCTATAAGAATACTCAAATTTATTACAACATTTTTTCTGAATTATTATTCCCACAATGTAAAAAACCTTTCTGTATGATGAGCAGAAAGGTTTATTTATTCCCTTCTCTCATCTTTCAAAGCATTACACTTTGCAGGATTTAGCACCTTCTTAGATCGCATTCGATCCAACGGTTGCCGGGCATCGTCGGGCCAGTCCCTCCGCCACTCTGGATAAGAGTCTATTAAATTCAGTTATTTGTTTATATTAGCAATGAGAGAATGATAGCACAATCACAAAATGATTGTCAACAAATAATATTACATTGATATAATTTTTTATTCAGATTTATCGAAAAATAAAGTAGCGGTACTCCCTTTTACTTTTTTACTCGCCATAACTCCGCATTAATTCGCCATGTACAGAAAAGAACAAAAAAGCACGATCACTCGTCTCAGTTAGACTGATGATCGTGCACCGCACATTTAAGAGAGTTATTCAAAGAATTTATAAACCTCTTCTATACTACTAGTTTCCAATACAATCTCTTCAGTGTCAAAAATAATATAGAAAGGATATTCTTCTATGCCTAATTCTTTCGCACCGCTTGGTAGGTTAGAACCACCTATGTTCACACTACCGGTTTCAATTTCTTCTAAGTCATCCATTAAAGCCATCAACTTGTGAACATGATCAATATTCTCTTCATATGTTCTTGAACTTTCAAAGTAACCATGAACTGTATACTTACCATTATCATACGCCTTTAAATTGGCAATCACATCATCTCTCGTCAATTTAACTGTGAAAAAAGTAACTTGTTCCGCTTTATAATAAGGAAACCCCTTTTGTTCTTCCATCATTTCAAAGAACGTTTTCCTATCACCATTAATTGCCGTTCTTGTTTCTTTAAAGTTTCCTTCAACCCAAACCCTCACATTGCCTGATTCTGCTTCACCGATGGTGATCTCTTCTCCTTCATCATTTAAAAGTATAGTGCTATTTGTTAATTCAACCCAATAACCATATATATAGTCTGGGATATAAAAGTCCTGTTTTTCTCTAGGAGTTAAATCATCATCAACATACACAAAGAATAATGAATTTAGTTCATCTTCATAGTGAATCATCCCTTGAAAATCTGGTTCTTTTTCTAGCACCTTCTCTGTTTCACTACAGCCAACGAAAAGAAAGAGCAACGTAACTACAAATAATAAGTGTTTCATATTTTAAAAAACCTCAACTTTTCTGCTCAATTGTGTTATTTTCTATCTTAACATTGATCTCCTTTAAGTTGGGTAAACATAAACCTTTGTCCCATCCATACAAACACTACTCATTCACAACCAATTCAAAGTCTATTTCAGCTGTCCAACCACAAGTAAAGCGAACAGTGCTAGAACTGTTCGCTCTTATTTATCTGTTATGGCGCAAACGGAAAGTATGTGAAAGTAACGACAAAAAGTGCAAATGCTCCGAAACATAGATAAATAAGACTAAATAATATATCCAAACTAATTAATCCCCATTTTTGCCACGACTGTTTCTTTAATGCAGCATTGATCCAGCGGTAATTAATCATCATAAGTAAATAGAGTGCTAGAACAATAAAACAGGATACGACCCATTGCCCGACAGGTTCTGAAGTTTCTACACTTCGTTCTATAAAGAACCCCGATTGGAGTTTAATTATTTGACTAACAACAATAAAAATGACCGCCATTATTCCCCCAATTCCACCAAGCCATTTCTTTTCTTGTTTTGTCGTACCAATTAACAAACACCCACCAACCACAGCAAATAAAACAAATATAAAAAAATCGATTGTGACCATCCCCCTTCACTTATCTACACTACCCTATTCAAATCTACTACTTTGTTTTAAATTTTAACACTAATTCCCATTTTAAGTTAATAAAATAAAAATGGTTCAGATATCGTGAAACTATTCTGCAAATTATTTCGTATTATTACATGCTGAAATTTCAATGAAAGTGAGGAGAGTAAATGGCTGTATTAACAGTAAAAAATCTAAAAAAATCATTTGGAACCATTCATGCTGTGCAGGACATCAATTTTTCAGTAAAAGCTGGAGAAGTATTTACGATCATTGGTCCAAATGGAGCAGGAAAAACGACGACTCTTGAAATGATTGAAGGGTTGGTTACACCGGATCATGGAGAGATCCACTTTGGTGAGTTGAATTGGGATCAGCACGCAAAAACGATTAAAAAGAAAATTGGTGTACAGCCCCAGTCAAGTGCTATGTTTGACTTATTAACCCCTGAAGAAAACCTGAACCTTTTTGCTACTTTTTATGACAAGGCCCGCCCTACTGAGGAAATTCTAGAACTCGTTAATCTTACTGATCACCGCAATAATCATGTAAAAAAACTATCTGGAGGTCAGCGCCAACGACTTGCCATTGGCCTCGCGATGATTAGTGACCCTGACATCATCTTCCTCGATGAACCGACAACAGGACTTGATCCTCAAGCAAGGCGAAACATCTGGGACATTGTCCTCCAGCTAAAAGCATTAGGAAAAACGACAATCTTAACAACCCACTATATGGAAGAAGCTGAAAAGTTGAGTGATCGAGTTTGTATCGTAGATCAAGGAAAAGTCATCACCGTAGATACACCATCTGCCCTTATAGAAAAGTTAACGGAAGAACGCGAAGTACGATTATCATTCCTTGACGGAGCTGAAGCTGCAGAAGAAGCTGATCTATTTTCTAGAAACCTTGAATCCGTTGCCCGTACAGAACGCGAAGAAACGTCTTTAAAACTATGGACAACGAACCCTGAGGATACATTGTATGACTTATTTGGATTTACGAAGGAAAAGAACTATCAGGTAGAGCAAGTCTCGATCCGTGAAATGAGTTTGGAAGATGTGTTTATTGCCTTCACTGGTAAGGAATGGAGGGATTGAGTTGAAGCAGTTTAAGCAAATGTTCTTAGCCCAATTAAAGCTGACGTTTCGTGAAAAACAAGCTTGGTTTTGGGGGATTTTCTTCCCTGTTATCTTGATGGTCATCTTTATGTCTATTTTTAGCGGCAGTTCAGATAGTGAGTTTACTGCAGAAGTAGCGATCGTAAATGAAAATCCAAATGCAACTTCAGAAATGCTCCTTGAGCAAATTATTGAAATTCCAGTACTGGAAATGGAAACGACTGAACTTATCAGTCGAGAGGAAGCCGAGGAGATGGTAAAATATCAGGATGTAAATGCAGCCATCGTTTTACCAGAATCAGAAGATGACACTTCTATCCTGCTTATCGTAAATAAAGAAGACGAACAAGGGGTAACTACACAAGCCCTTTCAGGCATGCTTAATCATTTTGTACAACAAGCCAATCTCTATGCTGTGGGTGCAACACCTACATATGAATTACAATTTGAATCGATCTCTTCTGGCGATACCGAATTAAGCTATACAGACTTTCTTCTTACTGGAATGATTGCCTTAGCCATCGCTCAAGGTGGAATGTTTGGTATGGTTGATTTAGTAGAAATGCGCCGAAAAGGGTTGATCAAAAGGTTGCGAATGACGCCTGCAAATATGAACCTTTTTGGGTTAAGTGACATGGTCATGCGCTTGCTATTTAGCGTCATACAAATTATTTTATTATCTCTCATAGGTGTACTCATATTTGGGGCAAATCTATTTATTAACTTTCCGAGTCTCCTTGTCGTCTTCTTATTAGGGGCATTATCTTTTAATGCGTTAGGATATTTCTTTTCTTCCTTCAGCAAAACGACAGAAGCTTATATGGGAGTGGCCAATATTACGAGCTTCCTCATGATGTTTTTAAGCGGTGTGTTCTTCCCAGTTGAAACGATGCCGTCATGGCTTCAGCCCATATCAAATATCCTTCCCCTCACCTATTTTGTGGAAGGCTTAAGAGAAAGTATGGTTTATTCAACTAGTGTCTTTTCAAGTACACTTTGGAGTGGCATTGGGATTATGGTCTTATGGGGTTTCATTACCTTTATGATTGGATCATGGTTATATAAAAGAAAATCAATTGTAGCAACGCGGTAAGTATTTGTATATGAACCAAAAATGGGGTGTCTCAATAGGTCAAAAATAGACCTTTTGAGACACCCCCTCTCCTAAATCGTCATTCAACCTTCATCCAAACGCTTACCTATAGACAATTCCTTTGTGGATTTACGGATCACTAACTCTGGCGGCAGCATAATGCGTTGCTTGTTTCCTAATTCCCCATTAATTTCACTAATTAATATATCAACAATCTGTTTACCTATTTGTTCAATTGGTTGAGCAATGGTTGTTAATGGTGGATCGCAAATCGTTGCTAGTAATGTATTATCAAATCCAATGACAGAGAAATCATTTGGGATATCTAGCTGGAATGATCTTGCCGCCCGAGATACTCCTATTGCTAAAATTTCATTTCCTGCAAAAATGGCCGTAGGAGGTTCTTTCAAAGACAATAATTCTTCGGTTGCCTGTTCTCCTCCTGTCACTGTTGGTTCTACTTCTCGGATGAGTGCGTCATCAAAAGGTAAGCCCATTTCAATCATTGCATCAACATACCCTTTTATTCTCTCATGACTGCTTCGAACATTTTTCTCAGCAATCATTGCTATTTTTTTATGGCCAAGAGAACCAAGATAAGCAGTAGCTTTATATCCACCTTTGTAATCATCAACAGAAACAGTATTTAAATTAAGAGAAGGGATATCCTGACTAGTTAAAGCAACGGGAATCCCTTGCTTCACCATATTTTCAATTAAACCGACTTGCTTAAAACGGGATGCTAGTATACAGCCATCCACTTTTTTTCTCAATAGTAAGGAGATGTATTTCGCTTCTTTCTCTTCACTATCATTTGTGCTGCATATGACTACACTGAAGCCACGTTCATGAGCACGTTCTTCCATACTAGCTGTAATTTCTGCGAAAAAAGGATTAGTTAAATCCGGAATTAATACCCCTATTGTTTCCGTCCTCTTCCCTGTCAGAGCAGAAGCGAGAACGCTAGGTTGATAGTTTAATTCCTCCATAATCTTCAAAACTTTTTTTCTTGTTTCTTTTCCGATTCGTCCATTTTTATTAATCACTTTCGATACAGTTGCAATAGATACTCCTGCCTTCTTCGCAACATCATAGATAGTTGGTTGCATAATAATTTACCTTTCCATGTCTGATATCCCTATTTAATACGAGTCATAGCGTTACCAGCATTTCTTCTACTTTCGTTATGTTACAGAATCATAATTTTTTAGTTTAGACATAATACTCCTACTTTAATTATACACTTATATGAAAACGATTTCAAGACACTTACTAATGCTAACATCAAACCTTTAATGTATGTATAATCAATGAAATTCCCCGGCGTTGTACTTATCTAACAGTAGCTCTTGAACAAATTGAATGCATTCAGGAGATAAAGTAGACCTTTCAGGATGAATGATATCCCCATATGGCCTGCCACCAACAAATTTAACCTCTCCTTCAAAATCTTTTTCTAAAAAGTGATCGTACCCAGAGAATTTCACAAAAGTTGTTTTATGCTCTGTATTGCTAAAATCAACTATTCTTAATACGTGGTGTTGAAGTTCTTGATCCATTATGTTTCCTCCTTTGCTGTCTTCCAACATAAAAACCTGTTAATGGGATTATGTCAAATTTTGAGTAGGTCTGTAAAATCATTTTTTGACTAGACTGTAACAAACAAAAAAACCTAGCTACCATCAGCTTGAATTTTAATCGTTAACACCTTAGGAGACCCAACCAGTCCAACATCACCTTATCAAACTTGCTTGACTGAAATTAATGCTTCTGAGAGGGAACTGTGATGTTTGTTCGTTCCGTAGGTTCATAAAATTTTGTCACTTACTCAAAAAATTCATCCATACAGCACGATACATTTAAGAGATGCAAGAGTTTTTAACGGCGATTACCAACTCTTCTTACTCAGCAATAATACGACGAACATGTCGGAATGATTTATGTCTTAGATCATGGAAATCGGTTTAGAGGGATGCTGTTAAATGAATGAGTAATGAACCCATTACCTCCCTTCCAACAATTGTTGCTCATGACCAGCACCAATATGTTAAAGATAATAAGGCAACATGAATTTCATTTGAATTACCCATGGGAGGTTTGATTATGACGAAAAATAGTAATAAAAGCGGCGGTACGAAACAGAAAAAAGGAAGCAGACCTAAGCACAAAACAAGTAGTAGTGCAAATGGACGAAATAGTTACCACTAAATAACGTAAAGTGTCTGTCCCTTCAACTCGATCAGGGACAGACACTTTTTTACTCTTCAGTTACTCGATTTCTAAATGCCTCTTTTGTAACTAAGTACCCATCTTCTTCAATATTATTTTTCGGCTTCTTCATTTCACTACCTTTTGGAAATGCACCGGGATGACTTTTCCTCTTATGATTAAAGCTTTTTCCAGTTGCCAATACGATCCCCCCTTTTGAAGTTATTCTTAATTAGTTTTTTCATAATTGTCGTAGTTATGCATGATTATCGTACTAAGGCAGCTTTTCATAAGTAGAAGATTGAATCAACATACTATAAATTTTACATTTAAGTCGTATAATCTTGCTGAATGAGCATATTATATAAATGTCGCTTCGCTGGGCTATAGCCAAGCGGTAAGGCAACGGACTTTGACTCCGTCATGCGTAGGTTCGAATCCTGCTAGCCCAGCCATTTTCTTTTCATTAAATAATCCCACAGGATAGCTTCTTTTAACCAAGCATAATCCCTTCACCCAATACACAGTTGCATCTAAATAATAAAATTAGCAAAAACATACAATATTATGATACTAATGACAATCGTTATGTTAGATATAGTAGCAACTAGACGAGTAGTGCTATATTTAAATTCGACCGCAAATACTAAGGCAGATGCTGCAACAGGTAGTAACAGCCCAATCATTATTGTATATCGAAACATCTGATCGTATGGAAGGGAGAAATACAAAGCTACACCAACAAGCAAACCTAAGCTATAACGAAAAGTTAAATATTTCAATATAGGTTTTATAAATTGTTTTTCAACTTTAAAATTCAAATAAAGTCCTAATAGTAATAAAGATAAAGGAATATTGGCTGCTGATATTGTACTCGCAACTTGAATCAGTGTATCAGGCAATTGAACATTACTAAAATTTAATGCACTCGCAATAATATAGGTCATTAAAGGGATAGACTTGCCAAGCTTCTTAAATATATCTAATGGCTTAAGACGTAGCCCTTCTTTTGAAAAGTAACTTCCGAAAATATAGGCGAGTCCAAAGACAATAAATGATGTTCCAACATCAAACATACTAAAATGCGTTAACCCCTCCATTCCCCACATTGCATAAACGAGAGGAAATGCAAATAATCCAACATTAAATCCGGAGAGCATTAGAAAAGAGCCTTTTAGTTCTCTTTCCTCATTTTTAAAAACTAACAAACCGAGAAACACTGTAATTAAACCAAAAATGAACACGATAAATGGTAAATAAATTAAAGTGGTATCGATATCCACTGAATGAAATGTAACAATCACTAAAGCAGGAAGGGTAATTTTAAAAATAATTTTCGAGATAACTTCCCCATCTTTTTCTTGTAAAATATTGAAACGTTTTAATAGGTATCCAAGACCAATGATTAAAATAATATAAAGAAATTCCTGGTTCATAAAAACATACGCTCCTCAGAGTATTTGTATTTGCATAAGAAAGAGTTTGAGTAAAAAAGCTACTCCTCCACTATAGCTTGAAATACAAAAAAATTCATATGTTTCAGATTCCGAACCAGAATTATAAATATCTGGAAATATAAATTTTGGCCTTCTCAGCGGTTTTCTATTTCTTCTTTTGGCGGTATAAACCCATAGATTTATAGCCTTGGGCCGTAACTGCAGTTTTACTCACCGTAACTTTTGCCTTACTTACCATAACGCCTCGAACACTCGCCACTTTGGTGCTACTAAGACAAAAAGCTGCGATTTCAAAGGGAAATCAGCAGCTTATTCTAATTCTTATTCTTTATTTCGTGGAAGTAATCTTATGATCTTCTTTCGCTGTAACTAAACTAGATACTAGCTTCAAAATACCATTCCCTTGAAAGCGTCGGCTATAATTTAATGAAACCGTTCTTTTAATAAGCTGAGCGTAAAGTTCCGGTTCTGATAACGGACAATCAAACTCTTTCTCACTCTGTTCAATAATAAGCGCGGCCGCTCCTGATATATGCGGTGCTGCCATCGATGTTCCTGATAATACCGCAAATTCATTGTTAAGATAGGTAGAAAGGATCTCTTCACCTGGGGCAACTAAGTCAATCTTACAATTGGTATTACTAAATTTAGAGATCTCCTCTTGTAAATTCACCGACCCGACTTGTACTACTTCTGGATATGCACCCGGATAGGCATACTCATCTGTTTCATCACTTCCATCCCCATCATTACCTGCAGCACATACAACAAGGATATTCTGCTTTATTGCTTCTTGAATGGCCTGATGCAATTCAGGGCTATCTTCTCTACCTCCTAATGACATAGAGATAACGCGTACTCGTTCACCTTTTTCTCCTCGCCAATTTATAGCATGACGGACACCTTCTGTTACCCACTTTGTATCTCCATACCCTTGTCCTGACAAAACTTTCAGGACAAGAAGCTTTGCTTTTGGTGCTACACCGATGACACCAGCCTCATTCTCAGCAGCACAAATTGTTCCACAAACATGAGTTCCATGGCCGTTATAGTCTTCAAAAATGGTTCGATCACCATTATCATCTGTTGAAAAATTGTAACCATCAATGATTTGGTCTTTGAGTTCAAAATGATCGGAATCACAACCTGTGTCCAGAACAGCAATAACAATTCCTTCACCAGAATAACCTTGCTCCCAAACAGAAGGAGCCTCGATTAACTCTATCCCTGGTGGAATAATTTTTGTTTCTTTCATGACAGTTTGAACCGTATAAGGGATTAAGCTTACTTTACTCAATGTGATTCCCCCTTTTCGAATAATGGCGACATATATTCCATTTACCATTAGTACGCCACTATAAATATAAACATTTTGTATCATTTTAACTATTCATGCATCATTCGACTAAACTCGTATTATAATAATTGGTAAGAAGGTTTTCATTTTGTATAGACGGTTCCTTAAGGGAAGCGTCTTTTCTTTTTGGACTTTTTCTGAGTTCTTTCACATTTTTTAATCCGAGAGTGATGGAAGAGAAAATTGTGGCGGCAAGCACTAACAATTTTAGAAAAAGCTCCAGCCACTCCAACACGACTATCACCTCCTTGTTTACAAAACAAGCCCTACACAGTAAATAGATAACTGGCAAGGCTTGTTCGAGGAAATTCATAAAATAGTAGCACTTCAGGATAATTATGGAATATATGTCACTTATTATTCTATCATGATCAGAGGCGTCAAGGTGAAAAAATACGAATATTCGTTCGTTTATACTGGTTAGATTTCTATCCTAAAATCATTACTTATTACTTAATCCCTAGGTCAAGCAACTCTAGTAAATAGAAGAGGGATAAATGGATTAGAGTTATGACAAAGGTCGACTTATCGGTATATTCGGCTGTCATATCTTACTCTATCAGCTGTCTTGTTGATACTCTGACGTACCTGAAATATAAAATAAAAGGTCAATCAATCTTAATCACTTCATAGTCAGACGATAATAAGTTCATGTTATCTAAATCCCAGTCAAAAATTAAAATAGCAGATTGATCAGATTTGTACGAAAGTAGTCGTTCCCCATTCTTAATAACCAAACTTTCCGCGTCCCAAAACGAAACAGTTTTATCTTCCCCCGTTCGATTGCACACAAATATAGGTAACTCAGTATCAATAGACCTTTGTTCCCACTCACCATTCGGTCCGTGTAAACCTGGCCCCCAAGACGCAGGAGCAACTAGAACTTCTGCCCCTTTTGTTACTAAAATATCTGCAATATTTTTTGTGTAAGCATCTGCACAAATTAACACTCCAACCTTTATATCTCCCAAATCTATCGGCTCTAAGAACTCACCTGATGTAGACCAATTATCTACTCTTGCGATTTTACTTTGTTTTCCTAGCAATTCACCTTTTTGATTAATAACAAAAACTGAATTATATAGCTTATTATCCTGCTTTTCCGCACAACCTATAAATAAGGTTGTTTTTAGCGACTCAACCTTTTGAAAAAAATCCGTCAGCCATTTATCCGGTTGTTGATTAATCCAATCAGTCCCAACGATATGAGTAAATTGTAGTCCACTAGTAGCTAATTCTGGTGTAATAATCCAATCCACATCTTTTTCTGCTGCTTGTTTAACTGCTTTTTCTATAAGGTTTTGATTATATGTAATATCGCCAGCAATTGGTAATAAGTGCAATAAAGCAATCTTTACTTCCCTCATGAAATTCCTCCCACTTCATCCTCGTACTTTTATACCTTAGATCATACTACTAAACTTTTAGAACTTTGTGTGAGTTTACTTCATTTATTATAGGTAGGTATTATTCATATGAATTGTGAAATCTTGCTAGTTTTATTGTCACTTGTTAAAAAACCACAATAACATTGGGGATTTTCTTACACCGGATGCTTTTAAGCATATTGTTTCATTCAAACGCACTAATAAACTTTTTAAAAAGACTTTATTAGTTTAACGTTTTAAACTTTGATATTTCGGGTAATGAAAGAAAAAAGTGTAAGTACTTTAGGAGTGAAAGCTGTGTTAAATAAAGATAATTTAAATGTGGTTTGGCAAGGGATTGAATATAACATAACTGTCGTAGAGGAATTATATGGAATTCAAGTGTTTAGAAGAAATGACGATGAGTACTTGATTGCCATGGTTGAGAAACCGATCTCGAAAATTAAAGTGAAGGAACTCGGATTAAAATATCAACATATTTACTTTATCTATACATACCAAGAATTCGAGGATGAACCTTTTCGAGTCGTTTGCTATAGAAACAAAAAAATCATCACATGCGATACTTCTTGGAACAGTCTGATCGATGTATTGAATTATTTGTATGAAGGTTTTGGCTTTGATTTAGAAGATGAATACGACGTCATGAATAATGAATAATTGACTTCATTTTAATAATAGTACTACCCCCTTAAATGTTTTCTCTACCTTCCCAATATATACATATTGAGGACTGAGAACGAAGGGGGTTTTTAGATTGAGTGAGTATAGTTCACCTTACCATGAGATGCGAAAGCTAACAAAGACCCGTTTCGATTAGCTTACTAAAAAGCGCTATCTATTTCTCAGCTCAACTACCGTTGTTAGATTTACTGAATTCAGGAATGTTAATAGAAAACGTCGTCCCTTTGCCTTCTTTACTCTTTACACTGATACTGCCATGGTGATTTTTTATTATGTTATAAGAAATCATCAGTCCCAAACCTGTACCCTTTTCTTTTGTTGAATAAAAAGAAGTTCCAATTTTTTTAATTTGTTCGTTAGACATGCCGCAGCCTGTATCAGAAATAGTAACTGTAGCCCCATCACCATCATTATTAATTGTTACATCTACCTTTCCCTTTTCAGGAGTTGCTTCAAGAGCATTTTTGATAAAATTGATAAAAGCCTGTTTTAAATGGCCTTCATCACAGTTAACTTCTATGTATTCATTGTCACAATATAACTGCAAAGCGATATTCCTTTTAGTAGCTATATTACCTAATAATATCATCACATCCTTCATTAACTTACTTAGGTTAGTAGACTTTAATTGCTGTTCATGGGGTTTTGCAAATAATAACAAATCATTCGCTAATGCTTCTACTCGTTCTAACTCCTTTGTCATGATTGCTATGTAATCTTTGCCCTTTTTTGAGGTTTCATTATTCAATAAATCTGAAAAGCCTTTAATAATTGTCAAAGGGTTACGTATTTCATGTACAATTCCTGTTGCTAATTCGCCCATAACTGCTAATTTCTCAGATTGGAGTAAACGCTTTTGTATTTCTTTTCGCTCTGTTATATCTTGGATAATCACTTGTACGAACGTTTCATCTCCAAAATAAAAGACTGCCATTTTTGACTCTACTTCAATTATCTCCCCATTCGCATCAATCATTTGAAGTTCAGTCAGTCCTAATGACTTCTTTTCTTTTATAACTTGTTTCAAAGACTTTTCAAATAAAGCATGAAATTTACGATGGAGGAAAGTAAAATAGTCTTGGTTTAATAAGCTTTGCGAATACTTTAATTTTAACAATTGGAGACAAACTTTATTTGCATAAATGATCTCATGACCTTTAAGAACGAATTTCGCTGTAGCTGAATGCTCCAGAAGTTGATGAAAATCTAATTGCTTTCCATTAATCTCTAAAATCACAAATCTTTTCCCCTCCCTTATAATAAAATAGCTTCTCGGAAATTAGTTTTCCGTATCAGCTCTAGTCTTTCGACTAGGGCTTTTTTAGTGCTTCACCCCCAAACCAGGAGTGCGAACAAACTTTCCTCTTGACAAACATTTGTTCCCTGAACAATTTAAGTGAATGGTTTTTTCATCACTTGAACTGGGGGAACAAGATGCTTACTAACATTCGTACACATGAGACTTATCTTAACTTTGTAGTTGAACAGTTAGTCCTACAATTTAATGACAAAACATTTTTAAAGGATTTTTACTTAAAACCTATCGTTTGGTGTTCTTTGGTTGATCTAACCGATACTGGCACTCTGCTGAAAAATCGTTACTCCTCTAATCCTAGAGGAAGAAAACCTCGTAATCCTTGTGATATGCTTCGTAGTTTAATGCTTATGCATTATCAAAAGGTTACCAGTGTAGATCAATGGGTGTTCACCTTAAAAACAACTCCCATTTGGGCTACTCTTAGTGGCTTTACTCCAGATGATGTTCCTGGAGTGGGGACCTTTTATGACTTTTTCAACCGCTTTTGGCTGGCTTCAACTCCGCATTTATCGAATAGGAAGAAACGAAAGCTAAAAAAACCAAGAAAGAAAGGAAAAAAGAATCAGAAACTTGAACCGAAAAACCCGCAAGTTGTTCAATACCTAGTGAAACGCGGCTTAAAAAACAAGGAAGTTCGATATACATCCAAGGCGCATGATCAACTCCAAGTCCTTTTTCAATCCCTATTCGTCTATCCATCAGCGTCAAAAGGATTAGTAGGGAACACGAAATTGTTAAGCATTATGGCTGATGGGTCACCCGTTGTCACAGGTGGACGTCCATATGGTAAGTTTCTTTGCGATTGTCGCAAAAAAGGCAATTGGAAATGCCAATGTCCACGGAAATTTTCAGATCCTGACGCTGATTACGGTTGGGATAGTTCTCGTGAAAAGTACTATTATGGCCGAAGTCTTTTCATGGTAGCTGCTTCAGATAGTCCTTATGATTTACCGATTTATCCAAGGATGTATCGAGCTAGTAAACATGATTCCGTCTTGTTTGTAAGTACTTTTCATGAACTCAAATATTGGTATCCCGATTGGACATTTGGAGAAGTCATTCTAGACTCAGCTTTAGATGCTTATCCAATCTATGAAATGTTAGAACACCATGATATTTCTGCCATCATTGATCTGAATCCAAGACGTTCGAAACAGTTCATCTACAATGAAATGGACATAAATTTAGAAGGCGTTCCGATCTGCCCCATCGGTCGAAAAATGCTCGATTGGGGAGTCGATAAGAAACGATATCGTCGTAAATGGCGATGTCCAGCTGTCGTTGGTAAGTGGAAATGCCCAACACCTTGTTCCGAATCTGCCTATGGACGGACTTTTTATACGTCGACGAAGGACAACCCTCGTCTCTTTCCTAGAGTAAAACGTGATAGTAAAGAATGGTATAAGCGTTATGCTTTACGTACTGGGGTCGAGCGTTGTATCAAACGACAAAAAATTGATTATCGTTTAGAGGATTCAAGAGGGCGTAGTTCAAGACATTGGAATATTCGAAGTTATATCATCGGCATGTGCCACCATGCCGATGCGTGGTTCAAGGAAGCAAAAAAGAATAATTTTTTGAGCCTCAATCAAGCAATTAAATCTATTTTGTCCCTATAAACTCATCTTAAAGAACATATTTTAAAAAATCCACTACTTGTGGTTTATTTGAATATGCACTTTTTTGAAAATGGCTTTGAAAATTCCATTTTTTCCTCTAGAAACCTGCTTTCATCCCCCATAAGACCCAAAATCAGTCACTTAATTTCCGAGTCTCTATATAAAAAATACTATAAACTAAACGTAACACAATTACCATAATTTTGGTATCCTATTAACAATTTTATTAAATCCCCATCGTTAACCAAATATAAAATAACGTTGACAATTCAGGATCCCTCCTTTTATACTACGAGAAAGCTCACTTCAAAAAATTACAAAAAAGAGGGAATAATATGAAACTACGTAACATGATTTTTGCTGCACTTTTTGCCGCTGTTGTTGGCGCTTTAGGGATTCTACCACCGATTACACTTCCAATTTCCCCTGTTCCTATTACAGCTCAAACGTTAGGAGTTATGCTTGCCGGTGCGATTTTAGGTGCACGAAACGGTGCTCTCAGTCTTGGAATCTTTGTCGCTCTTGTAGCAATTGGCATTCCACTTCTTGCTGGTGGTCGAGGGGGCATTAGTGTACTATTTGGTCCAAGTGGCGGCTATATTTTGAGCTGGCCAATTGCTGCATTTGTCATCGGATATTTAGTTGAAAAGTATTGGCTTAAGATGAATATTGCCCGTTTTATTCTATTTAACATCATTGGCGGTATCGTTCTTGTCTATGTTTGTGGCATTAGTTATCTTTCAATTATTACTGGGATTCCTTGGACAACTGCTGCGTTTCAATCACTTATTTATTTTCCAGGGGATGTAACAAAGGCGATCATAGCGGGAATTACGGCAATGCAAATTAAGAAAGTTTATCCTCTTATTAAAAAATCGACTGACGAATTACATAAAACTGCTTAACAAAGTGAATAAAAGGGCTGTCCCTTTTTGACTCCTTTTTATTCTTTTTCATTACTAGAATCGAAGAGAAATGGAGTCATGAAAATGTTTATAGGTGAAACCATTACACACGCCGCCAAAACTCACCCCAATAAAATCGCGATCTCCTGTGATGGAGAACAATACTCGTACAAAGAATTAGATAAAAACATTGAGTTCTTGAAGCAACAAATTGGCTCTATTCTTGGCTACTCTTCAAATAAGAAAGTTGCCTTCTTACTAGAAAACGATCATCAATTTTTATCAATCTTTTTAGCTATTAGTCAACTAGGGGCAATTGCCATTCCACTTGACCCAAAATGGAGTGAGGCTGATCTCAAATATATACTAATCGACTGCTCCCCTGACCTTTTCATTGGTGAGTCTAGCATTCCGGAAATTGTCAGTCTTTCGTTTAAGGATTTAATCGAGAAAAAAACTATACATGTTCCTGTCCAAGATAGATTAGATGACCCTCTTTTTTATATTGGCTATACATCAGGAACAACGGGAAAACCAAAAGGGTATGCACGTACCCAATCTTCATGGATTCATAGTTTCTCGGTAAGCAATCAAGTTTTTCGTATTAAAAAAAATGATGTCATCTTTGCACCTGGTCCACTTGTCCATTCACATTTTTTATATGCAGCACTTCATGCACTTCACATTGGAGCAACGGTCTTCATTACGAAGAAATTTCGTGCAGATGCTGTATACCAAACATTAACAACCAATCTCATTACGATTTTATACCTCGTTCCTACGATGTTCCAAGCGCTGAATATCGTATATTCGAACACGAGAATACCTATAAGACAACTAAAAAAAGTCATCTCAGCTGGTGCTAAATGGCAAACGAACCTAAAACAGAAAGCGAAATTAGTTATTCCTCATGCAGAAGTATTTGAATTTTACGGAGCGTCTGAATTAAGTCTAGTAAGTGTTTTAGACGAAAAAGGCTACCTCGAAAGCCCTGAATCTGTTGGCCGACCAGTACCTAGTGTTGAAGTGTCAATTCGAAGACTAGACGGTACCGAAGCAAGCACAAGAGAAATAGGAAAGTTATTTGTAAAAAGCAAACTTCTATTTAGCGGATACCACAATCAACCAAAAGCAACAAGCGAAGTATTTCATGGAGACTGGGTAACAGTCGATGATCTCGCCTTTATTGATGAACAAGGCTACATTACTCTTGTCGGTCGTGAAAAAAACATGATTATTAGCGGCGGATTAAATATTTATCCAGAGGAAGTGGAAAAGGTTTTATCTACCCTACCTGAGATTGATGATGTCATCGTCATTGGTCTAGATGATACATATTGGGGTGAAAAACTCGTTGCCATTATAAAATGGCACAAAGGAAAACACCTAGCTGAAGAGCAATTACTAATACATTGCAAACAACACCTTGCTTCCTACAAATGTCCAAAACAATTCATTGAACTTAGCCACTTCCCTTATACGACAAGCCATAAAATCGCTAGAAAAGAAGTGATCAAGCTAGTAGAAACAAAAATGACACAAACGAGGGAGGATATGATCAAATGAAGGAAGCCGTCATCGTAACAGCGAAACGAACAGCAGTAGGCAAATCTGGAGGAATGTTTAAAAGCGTTCCTCCTGAATACTTAGCTGCTCCTCTTATTCAACATATTATAAAGGAACACAAACTAGATCCTAAATCAATTGACGAAGTGATCCTCGGTAATGCAGTCGGACCTGGAGGAAATCTAGCACGCTTCTGTGCTCTCTCAGCAGGTCTTCCCCTCTCGGTTCCAGGAGTTACCGTTGATCGTCAATGCGGGTCAGGATTAGAGGCTGTCAACATGGCAGCTCGCCTCGTTCAGGCTGGCGCTGGTGATATATATTTAGCTGGTGGCGTTGAAAGTACGAGCCTAGCACCGTGGAAACTGGCGAAACCCACATCCCTTCACGACCCACAAGGACCGCAATTATTTATGAGGGCTCGTTTTTCTCCAGATGAAATCGGTGACCCAGATATGGGATTAGCTGCAGAGAATGTAGCTGAAGCGTACAACATTTCGCGCGAAGCTCAAGATAAGTTTGCTTACGACAGCCATTTAAAAGCTATCCATGCGATTGATTCTGGTTATTTTAACGAAGAAATTGTACCCACCAAAGGACAATCAACTGATCAATGCCCTCGCAAACATTTAACAATGGAAAGACTTCATGCCCTCCCTCCTGTTTTTAAAGAAAATGGAACGGTAACAGCTGGGAATGCTTGTCCATTAAATGATGGGGCATCAATTGTTTTAATTATGTCATCAGATAAATGTAAGGAACTAGGCTTACAACCGATATTACGCTTTGTTGATGCTGTCAGCTCAGGAGTTGATCCAAATTATCTTGGTATTGGACCAGTTCCTGCTGTCAGGAAACTCTTAAAGCGCCAGCAGCTATCTATTGATGATCTTGATATTATTGAGTTCAATGAAGCATTCGCCTCACAGGTGATTGCGAGTTTACAAGAGCTAAACATTCCCTTTGAGAAAGTAAATCGAAATGGTGGTGCTTTAGCGATCGGTCATCCATACGGAGCATCAGGAGCCATTTTAATTACGAGACTTCACACGGAAATGAAACGTCATCAGCTTAAACGTGGCCTTGCTACACTAGGAATTGGTGGCGGATTAGGCTTAGCAACGCTAGTAGAATTAATAGAATAGAGGAAGTAGACATGATTGATGAGAAATGGGTTGGCACTATCACAGATGCTGTAGACATTACCATCACAAGAGAAATGATCTCATCCTACGTAAAAGCGATCCATGATGACACTTCTATTTATGTTGACATTGACTTGGCCACGAGAGCTAGATATCACGACATCCCTGCTCCTCCAACGATGCCGATCATTTTTTGGTCATTTCTGAATGTTCCTTGGTTAGAAGATGTTGGTTCTGTCGTGCATGCGAAACAACACTTTACCTATGAGCATACATTGATAGCCAACCGAACCTATAAATGTGTCATTCGATTAACAGACTTGAAGGATGTACAAAACAGGCGCGGCCTCATGCAACGCTCTACCCATGAGTTACTTATTTCATATAACGATGCCATTCATGCAACCGCACGTACGACATTAATCCTATTTGCAAAGTAAGGTGAAACAGATGGAGCTACCTGTCATTTATATTCCTGAAATTAAAGACGAGCATATTGCAGCATATGGTGAAGTTGCAAATGATTTCAACCCTCTCCATTTTAACAAAAAAGCAGCAAACCAAGTAGGGTTCAACGACCGAATTGCTCACGGGATGATGACTATGGGGATGAGTACAAAACTTATTTCTCCTTGGTTAACTAGTGATTGCTTCGTTAAAGAATATGAAAGTTCGTTCAGGCATCCACTTTTGATTGGTGATTCGCTTTTTATATATGGAAAGATAGATGAACACAGATGTCCGCAGGTGCGTATTTCTTTTAAGGGAGTTAATCAAGATAGCCAGGTGGTTATTATGGGGAATATTTGGGTTGAAGGGGTGCCAATATAGAAAAATGCCTGTCATTGACAGGCACCCCTCCTAATATTTAAATCTTCACCAACTAACGGCAGTATCACCAATACCTTCGTTCCATCAACCAAATTCTCAAACCGGATCGTCCCTTTATGCTCTTGTATGATTCGTTGAGAAATCGATAACCCTAACCCCGTTCCCTCATCTTTCGTTGAAAAGAACGGTTCACCGATTCTCCCAATAATCGAAACGGGTATGCCTGGCCCATCATCGACAATTTCAATGACGACCTCTTGTTGATTCTGGACGTTTACGGCAACTTTTACTTTTTCACCTTCAGCTCCAGCAGCTTCAATCGCATTTTTCATTAAATTAATCAAAACTTGTTTTATCTGTGATTTATCAACATGTACAGTCGTTTTTTCAACTTTAAATGACAATGCTACATCTACGTTATGCAACGTTGCTTCATTTTTCATAAAATCAACAGTCTCACTAACAAGATCATTTACATTGTAATAATCTCTTTTAGGTGCCGTTGGTTGAGTTGCCATAAGAAAATCATTGATTAGTTGATTCATTCGATCCATTTCACTTAAAACGATATCTCTAAAGTGGTTATGTTTTTGATCTTCAAATAAAAACTGAACAAATCCTCTTACCGATTGCATCGGATTGCGTAATTCATGTGCCAAGCCCGCAGACAATTGTCCAAGCAATGATAATTTTTCCAGTCTCATTAATTTATCATCGAATTCATCATAGCTTGATTTCCCTGCGTTCTCTATAATAACTGAAACGACAGATGATAAACGCTTAATCGTTTCGATCTCCTGCTCTGTAAAAGCATAAGGTTCAGGATCGATCGCACAAACGGTACCAAACAACTTCCCATTTGAAAGGTAAACAGGCATCCCTAAATAGGAACCTATTCTCGCTTCATAAATCGCATCAAATATACTTGCTCTGTCATCTTTTTTTGTATCATTTATAATTAATGGTTCACGACCATCACAAGGAATAAGACTTCATATAGCATGGTCTTTCGGCAGTTCTACTCCTTCTTCCAAGGAACAACCATTTTGGTTAAAAACCTTAATGACTTTAAACGTCTCTTCTATATGACTCACAAAATGGGTTCTTGTCCCAATTGATTGGCTTGCAAACCATAGCATATCCTCTAATGCCTGCTCGTACTGGTTCATTATACGCCCCCTAACTAACAACCAACTCTCTTTTTCTTTGTAACAACTTTATAAGAATAAAGCATAAAAGTCTATGCACATATACAAATTAGCATTACTAATCAAATAATATCAAGAGCTAATTCTACCAATTTGGGAACCTTTTTTGGAATCCTCAATTAAATTTATGTTATGAAAGATCATGATCTAAAAGAGATGCCTGCCACTTGGAAAATATAACCATCGACAGGCATGAACATATCAATTACTATAATTTATGCTGCTTTTGACATTTTCGTTTCTCTGAAGACCTTCTTTCGTACTGGAGTTTTCCCCACCACAAAATCCCCAAAAGGCACCTTAGAAATAATGTAGATTAGAAACATAGGAACCACAACACCAGCAATAAATTGGACCATTAAATAATTAAATTCTGTTGTTTCTGTTAATGGAAACCTTCTGCTTACAACTGTTTGAACAAACGGATGAAGCAAATAGATCCCAAACGAATATCCACTTAATGAAACTATCCACGACGGAATTTGTTTCACTTTCGATATGAATAAGACTAAGAGAAAAAACAACAAAACCGTATAAGGAATCAGATCAAATCGAGCCGACGTCACTCGCATCAGAACTCCTGTATGATATATATATTGAACAAGTCCTAGCGAAGCAATTACCCCCAAAAAAATAAGCTTCCAATTTTTATTCAACATTTCAATAAAACGTTCATAGTTTCGTCCACAATAATAGGCAACTACATAATAGAAAAACCAACCTACAAACAAAACTCGTGAAAAGAATAAAGTTAAATAACTCGAATGATTGAAATAATCTATAAGATGAAAATATAAACTTACCCAATACCCCACACTAACAAAAAAACTGACCGTCAACACAAGTACTGGTTTGAACCTATTTATATATTTTACAAAAAGCAAATGTATTAAATAAAATTGAAAAATGATCAAAACAAAATACCCATGCCATTGCCCTATAAAGTTATATCCGACCTCTCTAGCAAAGTCATTGAATGTCCAGTTAAATCGATAATATTTATCACCAGCATAAAACGCCGCCATAACAAGATAAGGGATGAGAATATACTTGATTCTCTTTATCAAAAAACCTTTCGGAACGTTATCTTTATAAGCATGCGTCATAACCATGGTCGAGATCAATACAAACATCGGTGTCCCGTACAATAAGGTCATTTGAAGCGTACGGTAAACAACCCGCTCATCCCCAGTCACAGAAAAATCTGTAAGTACTCTGCTAACAGCGTGAATGAGAACAACACTTAAACAAGCAATGATCCGGAGCCAATACACTTCGTTCATCTGTTTCGCGCTCATCATTCACGCTCCTTCGCAATTATAATGAACTCTACCTATTTTCTTTGATTTCTACCTTTTTCTCAATAAAAAAAAACATCCTGATATGTAAAATTGAGGATAAATGGTCTAAGTTATGTTCAGTAATAACCATGAAGCGAAGCCCTCCTGCATATGCAAAGGGCTTCGCTTCATGATTAAAGATTACTTTCGAAAAAAAGGAACCACATTATCTGTCGGACCCTCAACTAATGTACTTGCTTCATTTATTGTGTCTTGAATTAGCATCAAGGTAATCAGTGAAATAATTCTTCAATACGAGGATTAGAATAACACGGGAATGGACAGCTTTAAAAAAGTCCATTACTCGGTTTCATTTCATCTTGTCTAAAAAATTCTTTCTTTAATCCTTAGTAATTAAATATCAATCACAACCACAAGGGAAATCATCTTCTTTCAGTATAGCTAAAATCATATCATGAATGACTTTATCACCCGGTTTCACATTCAAAGAAGAAATATTCCCGCCTACCCCTATTTCTATTTTTCTTCGTACACCCTCGTTCGTCTTCAACAGAAATAAAGGCTCCCATTCATGTACATAGGCCCCTTCATTTACATATACCTCATCAATCGTTCCATTACAAACACTAACAACTGTACGGTAAGTATTCACAAGAACTTCCTCCTTCATAAATCTACCCTCAAAATTTTGAAGCTTCAACCATGGACAGCCTCATTTTAGTCACCTCGAAAGATTAAGATTAAGTCTATTTTAAAAATAAACCTCTTAATGCGAATGCTACATTTTGAGGACGTTCGGCCATACGTCTCATAAAATATCCAAACCAATCCTGTCCAAACGGTACATAGACACGCATCGTGTAGCCTTTTTTCACTAACGCTAATTGTAAATCTGTTCGAAAACCGTAAAGCATCTGAAATTCAAATTGACTGTTTTTAATTTCGTTCTCTTTCGCAAAGCTTATCACTTTTTCAATAATATGATGATCGTGTGTTGCTATGGCCGTATAACTTCCACTTAATAAATGGTCTTTAATTATATTGAAGTAATTTTCATCGATTTTCGCTTTATCTTGAAAGGCTACTTCAGGTGATTCTTTATATGCACCTTTTACTAATCTTAGTGAAATGCCTTTTAAGTTTCTAATATCTTCTTCAGCTCTCATTAGATAAGCTTGAATAACCGTTCCAACATTGTCATAATCTTTCCTTAACACTTTTAAAATATCTAAAGTCTGCCGACAATGTGAGTGATCCTCCATATCAATCCTTACAAAGTTGTTATACCGTTTAGCAGTTCCGACAACTTTCCTCATATTATCTAAACAAAACTCTTCACTAATATCTAAACCAAGCTGTGTCATTTTAAGCGATAGATTGCAGTCGACACCTGAAGATGCAATGGCGTCTAGCGTCTTCATACAATATTCTGTTGCTGCTGTGGCTTCTTCCTTACTGTCTACAAACTCCCCCAAATGGTCAAGTGTACACGTTAATCCTTGTTTATTTAATTCTTTCACTTTTGCTATTGCACTTTCAATATTTTTCCCCGCCACTACTTGAGATGCCCCTACTTTTAATCCCCACCTTTTTGCAGCAACATTCAGTGCTTTATTTTGTGAAAGAAACATAAAGAAAAGTTTCATTGGCTGCTGTAAAATCATTTTGATCCCTCCAGTATTAAAATTTGAATTTTTGCTTGCTACCTTCCTTAATGCAAAACCCATGCCAATTAATTTAGAAAGATTATTCAGCGATTTGTTATAAATACTGTCCATCTATCCACACACTTTTGTTTAATATCCGTCTAGTTTATACACATATGTAAACGCTACCATATATACTTTTACCTAGAGCCCTACCATATAACTTATAAAAACATTGGCACTTCTATGGAGGAACGATAAAAGGTGAGAACAGCTTGTTCTCACCTTTTATCGTTTGTGTCAACTATCTAAACAGATTAGACATTCTATTAAAACACTTTTGTCTATTTATTACAGTTTAAACATTATAGTAAACCGCTTATTGGTGTTGGCATAATTATTGCAAGTAAAAAGTAGTAACCCCATTTAAAGAAAGGAGTGAGTTACTAATGGATTATAGCCTCTCATCTGTGACATGGCTTTGGATCTGTATTCCTTTAATAGGGATTATCGGTCTATCTATTTTAACCCTAATTTTTGAAAAGGAGTGAGGAACTAAATGAATACAGCCACTATTATTACGTTTACTGTATATTTAATTGGAATGTTAGGTATTGGTTTATGGACCTACAAAAGAACTAATACCATTTCCGATTATTTCTTGGGAGGAAGAAGTTTAAATAGCTGGGTAGCCGCCATGAGTGCACAAGCTTCTGATATGAGTGGTTGGTTACTTTTAGGTCTTCCTGGTGTTATCTATGTTTCAGGGTTAAATGGAATGTGGATCGCCATCGGGTTAGCGGTAGGTACATATCTCAATTGGCAGTTTGTTGCCAAACGGTTACGTAAGTACACTGAGGTTGTAAATTCAATTACTATACCAGACTATTTTGAAAACAGATTTAAAGATTCAACAAAGATGTTACGTGTTATTTCTGCGGTAACGATTATTGTCTTCTTTTTATTCTACGCATCCTCTGGTATGGTTGCAGGAGCTGTCTTGTTTGAGCAAGCATTTGGTATTGACTACAACATGGCATTATTTATAGGAGCTATCGTCATTGTATCTTATACCTTTCTCGGGGGGTTCCTTGCAGTTAGTTTAACAGATTTTGTTCAAGGCATTTTAATGTTATGTGCTTTATTATTTGTACCAGCGTTAATTATTGTTTCACTCGGAGGTTTGCCAGGACTATGGAATAATGTCGGACAAGTTAATGTCGACCTACTCGATATTATGAAATCAGTTGGAATAGAAGACAGCACATGGATAACAAACGCTACTTCATTTAGTATAATTGGAACCGTTTCATTACTTGCATGGGGAGTTGGATACTTTGGACAACCCCATATTCTGACTCGTTTCATGAGTATTAGAAGCGCTGCTGAAATCCCAAAAGCAAGGCTTATTGCTGTCGTATGGGTTGTTCTTTCCCTTGTTGGCGCAGGATTTGTAGGAATCGTCGCAATCACGCAATTTGATGTGCCAATCAAAAATCCCGAAAGCGTATTCATACTCCTTGTCCAAAATTTGTTTAATCCTTGGATAGCTGGTATCTTACTCGCTGCAATTTTAGCAGCCATTATGAGTACTATTGACTCACAATTATTAGTTTCCTCAAGTGCAGTTGCTGAAGATTTTTACAAGCAGATTTTCAGAAAGAATGCTAGTGAAAAAGAGCTTGTATGGGTCAGTCGTGGGTCTGTCATTTTCATTTCGATTATTGCTGTTATATTAGCTAAAAGCGGTGGAAATGTATTAGAGCTTGTCTCTTATGCTTGGGCAGGTTTTGGAGCCGCATTTGGCCCAGTTATTATCCTCTCTCTTTTTTGGAGACGAATGACGAAAAATGGAGCTCTTGCCGGGATGTTAACCGGTGCTTTAACTATTATCCTATGGGGAAATATTGAAATATTAAATAGTATAGGCTTATATGAACTTGTTCCCGGGTTCATTTTAGCTTGGATTGCTATTGTCATCGTTAGTCTGATTGATAAAGCTCCATCTTTTGAAATTAAGGAGGAATTTAACCGGGCAGTTAATCAGACTGGCGAGCAGCAGCAACATGAACATAACAAATCTGTATAAGGCTTTCTATGCAAGATAAAAAGGTAGATGGCTCGTGATATTCCTCACAGTGAACTTCTCCCCTTAAGGTAGACAGGTTTGTCTTACTTTAGGGGGAGCTTTTTTCTATCCAATAAATTTTATGCTAGTCTGTTTAAGTGTGAAACGCTGGAAATCATCAAAAGTAAGATATAAGAAAATTGAGAACCTGTCAGATGCGGATAGAGGAGTATATCATTTTTATAATAATAATAGATATCAAAAACGACTAAACGGCCTCAGCCCTATGGAATAGAGCTAAAGCCGATTAGGTCATTTTATTATTTCCCCTGTCTACTAAACGGGGGCAGTTCATTTAAGTTATTCTTCATTCATAAATGGATATGCAATTTCTGTAGTTGGAGTAAAGTTTTCTTTGATAATACGAGGACTGGTCCAGCGAATCATGTTAAATACAGAACCTGCTTTATCGTTTGTACCCGAACCACGAGAACCGCCGAATGGTTGTTGATTAATCACCGCACCAGTAGGTTTATCATTAATATAGAAGTTTCCAGCTGCACCAGATAAGCGGCGTTCTAAGTGCATAATTGCTTGACGATCTTGTGCAAAGATCGCGCCTGTTAATGCATACATAGACGCTGTATCTACTGCAGTCAATGTTTCTTCTAATTTTTCATTTTCATATACATAAATCGTTAATACTGGTCCAAAAATTTCTTCTACCATTGTTTTGAAGTTTGGATTTGTTGTCACAATGATTGTCGGTTGAACGAAATATCCAACAGAATCATCATACGTACCACCAGCAATAATTTCTGCTTCTTCTGAAGCTGCAGCATAGTCGATGTAGCTTGTGATTGAATCAAAAGCTGCTTTATCAATTACCGCACCCATGAAATTTGTAAAGTCTTGGATATCCCCTACTTTAAGCGTAGCAGTTTCTTCCACTAAACCAGATTTCACTTCTTCCCACATGTTTTGAGGGATGTAAGCACGAGAGGCTGCTGAACATTTTTGACCTTGGTATTCAAACGCACCACGAACAAGGCCAGCTACTACTTTGTCTGCTTGTGCAGTTTCGTGAGCAAATACAAAATCTTTTCCACCAGTTTCCCCAACCAAACGGGGATATGATTTATAATTTGAAATGTTTTCTCCTACTGTTTTCCAAATTGATTGGAACGTACTCGTTGATCCAGTAAAGTGGAACCCAGACATACGAGGGTCTGTTAATACTACTTCCGATACTTGAGAACCACGAGAAGGGACGAAGTTGATTACGCCTTTTGGCAATCCTGCTTCTTCTAAAATACGCATAAAGTAGTAGTTTGATAATAAAGCAGTTGTTGCTGGTTTCCAAACGACTACGTTCCCCATCATTGCAGGAGCAGACGGTAAGTTCCCACCAATTGCTGTGAAGTTAAATGGAGAAATTGCTAATACAAAACCATCTAATGGACGGTATTCTAAACGGTTCCAAATATTCTTCACACTTTCCGGTTGAATTTGATAAATTTGATTAGCATAATCAACGCCAAAACGTAAGAAATCTGCTAATTCTTGTGCAGCATCAATTTCAGTTTGAAAAGCTGTTTTGGATTGTCCTAACATCGTAGCAGCATTCATTACGTCACGGTATGGACCGGAGATTAAATCAGCAGCTTTTAAGAAAATGGATGCACGGTGTTCCCATGGTATATTTGCCCATGATTCTTTTGCAGCCATTGCCGCTTCTACAGCATCACGCAACTCTTTTTCTCCAGCTTGTGAAAAGTTTGCCAAAACATGTTGATGATCATGCGGCATAACCACTTGCTTCACTGTATCTGTCTTTATATTTTCTCCATTGATAATCACAGGGATATCTACTACGATCTCAGATTGGCGTTTTAATTCTGTCTTTAATGTTTCCCTTTCCTTTGTACCTGGAGCATATGTATTGCCAGGCTCATTTTTAGGTGTTGGGATTTTGAAAATTCCGTTACTCATTCATTTCACATTCCTTCCTGTGTGGTTTATCTTGTATACACCTATAAACAATGCAATATCTGTGCCAAAAAGTAAAAGTTCTCTAAAATAGCTTTCTAAGCACTTTTTTCTGTCAACTCATTGGGAAAATCTATACAGTTCATTTACATAAGTGTAGACCTTTTACACTTATGTATAAAAGATTAAGAGACCGCGTTCTCCCGTTTGCCCTTCAAAGAGGTCGTGACGATATTACTGACAGAGCCTTACGTTAAATATCCTATATATTTATGGCAGTGTTATTGGATTGATAGAAACAAACGTGCGTACTTACAAGAACTTGTTACATACAAAAAAAGTGAGACCTAGCGGTTCTCACCTTTACTCTTACAATAATTCATACTTCTTAAGTTTGTTATATAAAGTCGCACGTGAAATCCCCAATAACTTCGCTGCAGCAGCTTTATTTCCAAATGTTTTTTGTAACGCGTATTGAATCTCTTCTTCACCTTGCCCATTTATTTTCTCTGTGTTCTCAAATTGTCTCTTTAAAGTAGGTGGTTTATTTTCCCTCATGAAATTCTTTGGTAGATGGTGTGCCTTAATCTCCTCATTGTTGTTTGCTAAAATAATAACACGTTCGATAATATTACGAAGTTGCCGTATATTTCCCTGCCATGGGTGTTTTAGAAAACAATACATTACATCTGGAGCTATTTCAGGAATTGGCATAGCGTATTTCAGAGAGAATTCTTTCAAAAATAATTGAATCAACTCAGGAACATCTTCAATTCGATCCCGTAACGGAGGTATAGATATTGAAATAACATTTAAACGGTAATACAAATCCTCCCGAAAACTTCCTTCATCAATCATCTTTTCTAGATCTCGATTTGTAGCAGCGATGATTCGGACATCAGTTGGAATGGCTTCATTCCCACTAACACGGTAATAATGCTTTTCTTGTAATACACGTAATAGTTTAACTTGTAATTCAAGTGGCATTTCTCCAACTTCATCAAGGAAGATCGTCCCCCCTTTTGCGGCATCAAATTTTCCTTTCTTCCCTCCTTTAATAGCTCCGGTAAACGCCCCCTGTTCATAGCCAAAGAGTTCACTTTCAAATAAAGCGTTCGGGATGGCACCACAGTTAATTGCTACAAACGGGTGATTAGATCGATTTCCAGCTTTATGTATACCTTCAGCAAATAACTCTTTCCCAACTCCACTTTCCCCAGTAATCAACACCGCTGCATCTGTTTTTGCCACTTTATTAGCTAGATTAATAGCCTCTTTTATTACAGGACTTCTGCCTTTAATTTTGTTAAAGGGCGAAAGGTTCTGTTCGTTTTGAGTCGTACTTTCTAGATTATGCAAATATGCAGTTGTTGAAGATAATTTATCATTTAATTTAACCATCTCGGTAATATCTCTTTCTATAGATATCCCCCCAACGACTTCTTCATCAACATAGACAGGAGTTGTATTAATTAGCACGTGGACATTAGGGTGAGGCTGGTTATATTTACCTTTAACGCCTTGTCGTTCTTTCATCGTCGACATCAGAACAATAGCCTCTTTTTCGAAGAAGTTTGTTATAGACTGGCCATACACTTCTTTAAGGGAAATACCGTACATTTCTTCAGAGATAGAATTCAAAAATATGATATCTCCATTAGAATCAACAGTTGTAACAGCAGATTCAACCGAGTCAAGAAGAGCATCATAATATGCTTTTGTTAATTTCCATTGTTTCCAAACTTCTCTCATTACTATTGCATGAGGAATCCATCCACAAAAGTCACCATTTTCCCCTTTTAAAGCAATATCTCTACCTTCATCGTTAATATCAATTTCTGATAAGAGAGTCGTATGGCTATATATAGCCATTTTTTCACTATCTAAGTCACTTCTCCATTGCAGTGCTAGCGCTTCTAAAGTCATATGATATTGCAAATTAAAGACCTCCCCAATAAAATCAAAGATTTTGTAAAAGGTAACTTACATACGAACCTAAACTCAATTAAATTGTTTCCAGGTCTTTTAACATTTAATTCTACTCACTTAATCAATGTCTCTCGGTTTGTACGTGGATAACTCGAAGCTTGATAGAACGAATTGTCCCATTATTACAGGTGGTCTAATTTGATCAATGCTGAATATAAATAATCAAATAATCCAAACCTGTTTGTTTTTAGACATTCCATTGTTTTTTTCATTTCTCTTGCCTTACTATGCTATTTGTTTCTTTACTTTTCTTCATCACGCGATTGTAATCCTACCTCCTCTGCTTAATTTTTTTAAATTACAAATTCATAATAGAATCGAGGAACCTCTTGAGCAAATACCTAAAAGCATACATTCTGATAAGAACGTATGCTTTTAGGTATTAATTTAAAAATATTTTTAAACAGGTCTTTCTCTATCAAAAACGCTTTCCAAACTTGAAGAAAGGAAGTCCCATTTTTGTCTCCTCCTAACTCACTAAGTCCAATAACTAGGAAATTTAATAAGGAATAGCAAGTAATCTCTTGGCTATTCCTCCACATACTAAAATCAATCAGAAATATCTGTTTTAGTATTTGTTTCTACCAATTCCTCTTCCATTCCTTTCCTACCTCTACGAAAAATCCTTCTAACAGCAACTGCCACATCATCAAACAACATATAAACAGCTGGGATTAGCAATAACGTAATCAAAGTAGCAAACAATAGGCCTGTAATAACCACTGTTGCAAGTGGTGCTTGGTAATTACTTGCCACCCCTGTAGATACAGCCAGTGGAAGCATTCCGGCAACCGTTGTTAATGCTGTTAAGAAAATCGGACGAATTCGATTCTTTCCCGCTTCAATAACGGCTTCATGAACCGACTTATCTTCTAGACGTAATTGCTTCGTTCGGTCAATAAGAAGAATTGCATTGTTTAAGACAATTCCGATTAGTATGATTACCCCCATGGCTGACATGATGCTTAACTCTCTTTGCGTAATAAACAGTCCAAGAATGACACCAGTTATTGTCATCGGAATGATCGTCATGACGATGACTGGGTGAACGAGATGATTAAATTGAACAGCCATGACAACATATACTAAGAAAATAGCCATTCCTAAAATAAGAAGCATCTCTTGAATGGCTTCCTGCTGCGCCTCTAAATCCCCACTAATGGAGATCGTATAACCCTCTGCTGTTTCATACTGTTGTATGAGCGCTTGAACATCACGATTAATGGAGCCTAAATCGCGCCCAGAGATATCTGCTAATACTTTTACAACGCGCTCCCCATCTTTTCGATCAATTTGCGTCGGAGCCATAATCGCCTCTAACTCCATATAATCTGATAAAGACTTCTGACCTTGTGGGGTGTTTATTTCTAGAGTAAGTAAATCTGACTTTTTCACGATTGTATTTTCTGTTTCAACATAAATAGGGGTTGCATCAAAATTAGATAGGTGACCAATTGGTTGTTTGGCTTGACTAGCATTGATCTCATGAAAAAGTTGCATAGCTGTTACACCGTCTTTTTTCATTTGATCTTCGTTTAAAACAATGAGCTGCTCTTCTACTTGCTTATCCAATGTTCGTTTCGATCCAACAATTCCGTCGATTTGATTAATCTTGGCTTTTATATCTTCAGCTAGTTCGGATAGTTGGTCTACGTTTTCCCCTGCAACCTCTACTTGTACTGGGAAACCGCCCCCGCCTTCATCTAACGCGGAGTTCACACTGACAATAGGATGAGACTCTTCTAACTGCCTTAGTTCGTTAAAAATTTGCTCATTGACTTCTTTTTGTTCAACAGTCACGTCATCACCTGTTGTCATATTAATTAAAACGTAGAGATATTCGACGTGATCTAAGACAAAATTCTCTTTTACATCCGTAATGGTTTCAAGCCTATTGTTCATTTCGCTAACAATTTCCTCTTTTTCAGCTGGAGTTACCCCATTTTCAAGAGTAACCATGATTTCAGAATAACGGTTAAATACATCAGGCATGATCGTCATTGGTATCTTTGTTGTTAAAAAAAGAGAACCGATAAACATGACCACAAACAAACTTATGACTCCATATCGTCTTCGTTTCTTTTCCGTCATCCAGGATAGAATCGATCCATACGCACGAATTGTTCGATTTTCCCTTTTTTCATTTTGTTTAGTACGAACTTTTAAAAAGTTTTCCGATAACGAAGGAATCAGAGTAAAAGAAACAATGACTGAACTTACTAACGTAACAATAACAACGACAGATAAGATCATCATGAACTTACCCGTCTCTCCACCTAGCAGCCCAATAGGTAAAAAGACTACAACTGTCGTAAGCATCGAAGCTAATACTGCGGTCGCTACTTCTTTGATTCCTTTCAGGACAGCCTCCCTATTACTTAACCCTTGTTCTTTCTTTCTATAGATAGATTCCATAATAACAATGGAAGCATCGACCATCATCCCAATCCCTAACCCTAATGCAATTAAAGAGATGATATTAAAGCTATATCCAAGAATCCACATACTTGAAAAGGTTAGTAAAATCGAAGCGGGTATAGAAATTCCAATGATGAATGTCGCTCTGATGTTTCTTAGAAATAAGATGAGTGTTAGGATAGAGAGTAGTCCACCGAGCAAAATATTATAAGTTACCCCATCTATGGCATCTTCTATATAGTCTGCTTGCGACACAATGTACTCAAAGTCGAAACCACTTACTAGACCTTCATCTTTAATTTTTTCAACTTCACTTCGTACCGCTTCTGCCATTTCAATTTGTGTCACATTTGCTATACGTCCAACTTGTGTAAAGATAAAATCTTTGCTGCCATCCTTCCAAACTGCTGAACTTACATCACTTCTTACTAGTGAAACGTCTGCTATTTCAGATATATTCTTTATGCCATCGGCTGTTGGAATCAACAAATTCTCAATGTGCCCAATCTCTTTATAAGTTGTGTCCCAGCGAATCGTTGGCTCATTCTCTTCTTCTGTAAATGTTCCTAATGAAGTGATGAGATTAGATTGCTGAATTAATGGAATGACTTGGTTAACATCTAGATTCAGTTCTTCCATTGTATCTTGCTTAAATTGTATGGTAACTTCGTAGTTTTCTAACCCTTCAAACTTAACCTCACGTACCTCAGGCAATTGTTCCAAGCGTGGCTTCACTACATTTTTTGCGAATTCCGTCATTTCTTCCATCGATCCATTTGAAAGTGACATAAAGAAATCAAATGGCTGTTCCGTGGAAAACTGAAATGTTTCTAGCTGGTTGATAGCTGGCAGCTGTGTTTGAAGTGATGCTATTTGAGCTTCTATATCCTTAAATACTTCATCTCCTCTCCCCTCTTCTATATATACCGTTATTGCACTTTGTCCTATATAGGAAGAGGATTCATACGACTCAACACCGTCTATGCTGCTTACTATTTGTTCTATAGGCTCGGTGACTTGTTGTTCAACATCCATTGTTGCAAGTTCTCCTGCATCCACTTGAATCAAAGCCATATCAAAGGAAATCGGAGGAAACAGTTCTTGATCTAATTTTGTTACTGAGAATAAACCAATGAAAAATATAAAGACGACCATGAGCCCAACCACAATTTTTCTGTCCAAAAGGAATTTAATGAAGGACATAGCTTTCACTCCTCATCTATTAACATACCTTTTTATTATAGGAGCAATTCTCAGAAAATATATTACTTTTTTTCATAATTTAAGGTCTTTTTAGAAAAAATTTACATAACGCATAGGACTAAAGTTAACTACAAAGCAATGCGCGGAGTTGCTACATCTTTTAAAAGCCTTGAGAGGAGTGGGATTCTCCTCTCAAGGTGCGTAGCAAACGGAGCCATTGCCATCACTATTCCGGACATACGAGACAGCCCCTACATGTTCCTTTTCTTATACAATAAGTAAATAAAAAACGGTGCTCCTATTCCCGCAGTGAAAACCCCTGCTGGTACATCTAGAGGTAAGAAAGCCGTCCTTGCCACCAGATCAGCAATCATCACAAGCCCCCCTCCAATAAGTGCAGTAATAGGGATTAATCCCCCATAAGACCGGCCAATTATTTTTCTTGCAATATGTGGAGCAATTAACCCAACAAAACTAATCCCTCCTGCAAATGCGACAGCTGATCCTGCCAAGGCAACACTAACAAACAGCAGCAAAAAGCGATAAAGCTGAACGTTCACCCCTAAACCAGCTGACACATCATCTCCCAGTTCCTTCACATTCATCACTCTAGACAAAACGAAGGCAAGAAAAAGAAAGCCAAACACCCAAGGAAGCATTGCCTGCACATTTGACCAGCTAGCTCCATACACACTACCCGTCAACCAAACATAGGCTTTGCTTGCAACACCAATATCAGTCAAAATAAGTAACATCATGACCAAAGCTTTCGCGGCTGCAGCTATCCCTATTCCAATTAGAATCAAACGTATCGGTGTAACGCCTTTCTTCCAAGACAGTACATATACGAATACAGAGACGATACTTGCACCCAAAATGGCTGCAACTGGGATCCACTTCAAACTTAACGTTCCAGAGAACAAAACTAGAAAAGCAATCGCCCCAACCGACGCTCCTCCGGTGACTCCTATTATGTCAGGAGCGGCAAGTGGATTACGAACAATCGCTTGCAAGAGTAAGCCTGAAACTCCTAACGCCATACCAACTAAAGAAGCAAGAAGTACGCGAGGAAGCCGCAACGTATCTATTATAAAGTCGTGTTCCCTGCTTCCCAACCCAAAAAGGTGAGAAACTACCACTATTGGGGAAATCCAACTGCTTCCAGCGGATAAGGATAGAATAAAGACAAGTACAGTAACCAGCAACATAATGAATAAGACAACAAGAAAGCGTTTCTGTATTTCAAAAGATAAAGATTCTTTTTTATTTCTATAAACGAGATTATCCATCCTTTGTCAACCCCTTACGCGCAATCGATATAAAAAATGGGGTGCCCATTAAAGCTGTCATTACACCAATAGGCATTTCTTGTGGCATAATAATAAACCTTGCCGCGACATCAGCTAGTAATAGCAGACTAGCTCCAACTAATGCGCATGATGGAATCACCCACCTATAATCGACCCCAATTAAACCTCTTACCATATGGGGGACAATTAATCCAATAAAGCCAATGGCCCCGCCAATAGCAACAGAACCTCCAGCAAGAAGAATAATCACCACTCCAATAAGAAGCTTCACTATGATCGTTCGCTGTCCCAAGCTTTTTGCAATATCGTCGCCTGACAGGAGAATATTTACAGATCTCCCTAAAAATAAGGCTACAATTGCAGCTCCTAGCATAAAAGGTAAAATAGGAAGAAGCATATCCATTGTTCTTCCAGCTACCGATCCAGCTAACCAAAACAAAACCGTTTGTAGATTTTGCTGACTTATTACGAGCAACCCTTGTGTACTTGAAATAAATAGCGCTGTTATCGCAGCTCCAGCTAATACAATTTTTACAGGAGATAACCCATCTCTGCCTAACGACCCTAAAATATAAACAAAAGCTCCAGCCAAGCCAGCTCCAAGAAGTCCAACCCACATATATTGAACGAGTGATGTCATGGAGAAAAGTGAAATAGCTAAAACAATGAAAAATAAGGCACCCGCGTTAATACCAAGAATATCCGGGGCCGCTAACGGGTTTCTCGTCAACGCTTGCATTAATGCTCCCGCAATAGCTAAACTAGCTCCAATCACAGTCGCAATGCTCGCTCTACTTAACCGGGTTGTTGCAATAATTACATGCTCGGTATTTGTTTCATCATAGTTTAAAAACGCATCAACAACACTTTCAATTGGAATCGCGGTTTTTCCTAGTAGAATGCTTAAGCTAAAAGAAACGACAAACAAACCACTAAATATTAATAAACTGACTAGTTTTGGTAACCGGGAAAATAACTTTACCATTTTTCTCCCTCTTTTCTATTACGTAATATAAAGGGGTTATCCTCAAAGGTTGATTTTGGCCTTTTTGGATAACCCCGAATCTATATTCCTATCTATTGAGATAGCTCCACATTCTTCGTATTATTTTTCTAATTCTAAACGATCATAAATATCATCCAACATTAGATTAGCTGCAATCACGCCTCCAGCCATATTCCAAGTTACTTCATCTACCATAAACACTTTCTCATCTTTCACAGCATCTAAGTTAGCCCATAATGGGTGACTCGTCCACTCATCAAAGCTCTTTTCAACTGATGGATCATCTTCGTTAAATATATAGAAAAGATCTGCATTCATTTCTGTGATACTTTCCTTATCTTCTAAAATAACTCCCCACTCTTCGCTTTGTTGATTTTCAGGACGAGCAAAGCCAAGTTCAGCTAAAATCGAACCTGCAAAACCCGTGTAATAAATACGGGCATGATCAGGTCTGAAGTTAAGAATGGATACTTCTAACGGCCATTGTTCGCCAAGCTTTTCTTGAGCTTTTATTTGGAAGTCGGCTACACGTTCATTCCAATCATTAAGAATTTGATCAGCTTCCTCTTGTTTATTCATTGCTTCTCCCATTAGTTCAACTGTCTCTTTATAAGCAAATACGGTTTCATGTGACACTGTTGGTGCAATTGCTGATAATTGATCATAAATTTCTTCATGACGTAGTTGTGAAGCAATAATTAAATCTGGTTTAAGTTTCGCAATTTCCTCGATATTCGGTTGGTTTTCTTCACCAAGATTTTGTACACCCTCTAAGTCCGAGCGAAGGTATTCATATACCGGTTTTTCCACCCATGATTCTACTGCTCCAACTGGCTTGACTCCAAGTGCAACTGCAACATCCGTTGCGCCTTGATACAGCGTAACAATTCGCTCAGGTGTTCCAGAAACATGGGTTGTACCTAGTGGATGAATGATCTCTCTTACATCTTCTGATTCTACTTCTTCCTTTTCTGGCTCAGCTTCAACCTCAGCTGTTGTTTCCTCTTGCCCGCAACCTGAAATAAAGAGAATGATTCCTAACAAAATGGCAAACAGCCAAAAACCCTTTTTTGAACCTTTTACTAATGTCATTTCAATTCCTCCCAATCAATCGATATTGATAATCATTTTCAATATTTTCGATTATAGTTTAGCTCTATGAGAAAAAGCAATATTATTTTTTAAAAATTTTCTGTTAGTGATAAGAAATTAGGTCGAATTTCTATAGCCTAATTTACTCCTGCATGAAAGCCTTTTCTATTAATTAAAACCCTATTTTTATTAATTCATTGACATCGACACCAAACTATTGTAAAGTACCTAAGGGTCGAACATTTCTGTTCAACCCAAACCACAATATTCGTATTTAGAGGTGGATACCTATGGAAAATGTGTTTGATTACGAAGATATTCAATTAATCCCTGCAAAATGTATTGTTAATAGCCGTTCAGAGTGTGATACAACGACAACGCTAGGTGGACGTTCTTTCAAATTACCTGTCGTACCTGCAAATATGCAAACAATTATAGATGAGAAGATCGCTCTTTACTTAGCTGAAAATGGTTACTTCTACGTGATGCACCGTTTCGAACCAGAAAAGCGCCTTGATTTTATTAAAGATATGCATGCACGTGGTCTGTTTGCTTCTATTAGTGTTGGAGTCAAGGACGAAGAATATAGCTTTGTTCAACAACTTGCAGATGAAAAGCTTACACCAGAATACATTACGATCGATATCGCACATGGTCATTCCAATGCAGTTATCGAAATGATTCAACATATTAAGAAACTTTTACCTGAAAGCTTTGTCATTGCAGGAAATGTTGGAACACCAGAAGCAGTAAGAGAATTGGAAAATGCTGGTGCAGATGCAACAAAAGTTGGAATCGGACCAGGAAAAGTATGTATTACGAAGATTAAAACAGGTTTTGGTACGGGAGGCTGGCAATTAGCAGCTCTTCGATGGTGTGCAAAGGCAGCAAGTAAGCCAATTATTGCAGACGGCGGAATCCGTACAAATGGCGACATCGCTAAATCCGTTCGCTTTGGTGCAACGATGGTGATGATCGGTTCCCTATTTGCTGGACATGAAGAATCACCAGGAGAAACAATCGAAAAAGATGGAAAGCTTTATAAAGAATACTTCGGTTCAGCTTCTGAGTTTCAAAAAGGTGAGAAGAAGAATGTAGAAGGGAAAAAGATCGTTGTCGAGCATAAAGGGGCTTTACAAGATACATTGACTGAAATGGAACAAGATCTTCAATCTTCTATCTCTTATGCAGGCGGAACGAAATTAGACTCAATCCGTCACGTAGATTATGTTATTGTTAAGAACTCTATTTTTAACGGTGATAAAACGTACTAAGATTTCATAATAGTTAACTACTAAAAGAAAAAGGTTTCTGTCCCATGTACTTAACTTGAGGGCGGGAACCTTTTTTAAAGTTAAAGAGCATAGAGTCATGCTATTAAGGAATACATTAGATATAGTCTTTTATCACTGAATCTTTTATTTAGTATTGAGGTATTCCATTACTATCTATAGTATGATAAATGGTATGTTAAATTGCTTTCGTAGACTACATATTCAAGATTAATATTGTCATTACACTTCTCTATTTCAGGTGCTTTTAATAAAACGCGCTCACCCTCTCCAATATTGCGATCGTTTTCAATAAAAGAATCGACATTCTAAATGTGTAAATCATATTAGTCAATTCATTTACAAATTAGAGGTGTCTGCATGATTAATAAGCTATCTCAATCCTTTTACTACGGCTGGGTGATTGTGTTTATTGCAGGGTTTGCGATCTTCCTTTCAGGCCCTGGACAAACGTATTCAAATTCCGTTTATATTGATCAATATATTGAACACTTTGGTTGGTCGCGCTCCGAGGTTTCTGGCATTTATTCCATCGCCACCTTTTGCGCAGGTATTCTAATGATGTTCATTGGTCGATTAGTCGATAAAATTGGTCAAAAGAAAATGATGGCCATTGTTGCTACCATACTAGGGCTTGCTTGTTTGTTTAATAGCTTCGTCTCTAATATTTGGATGATGGCCATTGGTTTCTTTTTGATCCGTTTATTTGGTCAAGGCAGTATGACCCTAGTCCCAAACACATTAGTCCCGCAATGGTTTATTCAAAAACGCGGGAGAGCATTGAGCTTTATGGCTATTGGTAGCTTTTGCAAGCGCAGCCTTCTTTCCGATTGCCAATACGTGGATGATTAATCGCTGGGATTGGCAAACTTCTTGGAAATTTGGGGATTTGTGATCTTGTTCCTCTTTGTTCCGCTCGTACTTATTGGGGTTCGCAATAAACCGGAAGATATAGGGTTGCTCCCTGATGGTTTGATGAATGAAAAAAAACAAAAAAATGAAAAAGAAGCGGGAAAGACTCCGCCGATCGCTGAAGAGAATTGGACGCTTCGTCAAGCTACAAAAACAGTCGCATTCTGGACCATTTTAGTATGTGTCGGAATCCCAGCACTCGTTAATACAGGGATAACCTTTCACTTAATTTCAATCATGGGAGAAAATCAATTATCTCCACAAATTGCAGCAACTGTTCTTAGCTTGATGGCTCTTGTCGGGTTTCCGATCTCCTTTGTATCAGGTTTCATACTAGAAAAAGTAAAAACAAATATTTTACTTGTTGTTATTTTCATTATTGAAATTACTCTTCTATTCATGTTATTAATGCTTAATAGCGTGTGGTTTGCTGTTCTATTTGGGGTGCTGTGGGGCGTAGCAAATGGAATTGAACGGATCACCTTAAATATTATCTGGCCTGATTACTTTGGACGTAAGTACCTTGGTAGTATTAAAGGGGTTGCTGTTACAGTAACGGTTATTGCTTCTTCTTTTGGACCACTTCCGCTTGGAATAGGTTTTGATGTGTTTGAGAGTTATACTCAAGTTTTATTAATGTTTTTGATTTTTCCTGTTGTTGGCTTGATTTGTGCGGTATTAACGAAAAAGCCTGAGAAGGTGAATGTGAAAGAAATGGTTTCATAGACCTTTACTTCAAGTTAAATAATACAATTGAAACACAATTACTGAAATAATGGTGTTTCTCTAAATAAATTCCATATGATAAAACAACAAGACCTCAATATCCAATCATCATATCAATAGTTGGATAAATTCTGGTATTTTCAATTTGACTACAAATATTCCAGTTAACAAACCGCGTAAATCACACCCGCTCACCCTGAAAACACTTAAAATCTTGGCATCGTTGTAAATATAACAAATAAGCAATTATTGTAATGAAGGACTTCAAGCTAGAAAAAGAAATAAAAAATAGACATTCCTTAAAAACGTCTATTTTCATAAATCATAAAACTATTATGTTAAACAGAATATCGATTTAATCCATAATAAGTAAAGCCTTTCTGCAAACAAAACTGCTTTACTTCATCAAGGTTAGGAGTTCCTTCTTGCGCTCCTAACCTAGTGACTCTTAGTGCTGATACAATCGATGCAAATCTAGCAGCTGAGAACAGCTCTTCTCCATCAGCGAGCGCACAAGCCAGTGCACCAGCAAATGCATCTCCCGCTCCAACTGTATCAATGGGCTTGACAGGTAGCGGTTCAAAGTGTTCCCACCGTTCACTTGTATAAACAAGCGATCCCTTTTCTCCCATCTTAATGATTGACTTATCTACCCCCATTTTTGCAAAAAACTCACCTGCTGCCACCGCACTCTCAATATTCGTAACATCAATACCAGTCATAAATTTTGTCTCTTGACGGTTAGGCATAATTAAATCTGCATAATTTAATGCGCGTATGGTTATTCCTTCAGCTGGAGCTGGGTCAAGAATAACATATGTACCATTCTTTCTAGCATTAATCATTGCATCAATAACTACATCTTCAGGCACTTCCATTTGCACTAGCAAAACTTTACTATTCTTAATAGTCTCAAGACTCTGATCAATATCGCTTATTGCAAGGTCGTCATTAGCTCCTCGCATAACCAACATTGTGTTTTCAGCTGTTTCATCAATGGTTATTAAAGCTGTACCAGTTGGGTTCCTATTAGACCGTTTAACAAAGGTGGTATCCACCTTGTTTGAGCGTAGCTTTTCTAATACTTTTTCTCCAAATGGATCATTTCCAACAGATCCGACCAAGACTACATCTTTCCCTAATTTGGCAGCTGCTGTCGCTTGATTGGCTCCTTTTCCTCCCGATAAATATTCAACTTGCTTCCCAAAAAGTGTTTCTCCACGATTAGGATATTTATCCGTGAGTGCGACTATATCAATATTAATACTCCCCACTACCGTTATATCCATTATTTTAAGTCCTTTCATAACAATATAGAAAATATATATAATGAACATCTAACCTTACAGTTATTGTTTTATAGTCAAATTAATTATTTAAGACATACCTGTATATACTTAATATAACATGAAAGCACTCACATACACGATTTTTTTAATATCTGAGTATATGACTTTTTGTAATATATATATCAGCTATACAAGAGGTAGGGCCTTTACTAACTTGCTGATTTTCCTAAACTCAAAGGCACCTACCGTTTGTTAGCATATTATTTGATAAAAGCCTATCTAATTCTTGTCTAAAGCCAACTTCTCCACATTTGTAGTACATATTATTCAAATCAGGTAAAATTTTCTCTTCTATAATAATGCTTTAAATCTTGCTCTTCACAAAATGCCATTACCTCTTCCATTGTAGGTGTTCCCTTTTGAGCACCTAATCTTGTTACATTTATAGCACCTACTACATTCGCAAATTCAACTGCTTGAATAATGTCAGAACCATCAGCAATCGCACATGCAAGTGCTCCTGCAAATGCATCACCAGCACCTATAGTATCCAAAGCCTTTACCGGAATAGACTGAATTTGAGTTGCAATACCATCTATATAGACTAATGAACCTTTTTCTGCCATTTTTATAATCGAATTCTTAACTCCAAATTCTTCAAACTTTTTAGCAGCAACTAATGCACTCGCTACATCAGTCACCTTTACTCCCGTTATACATTCAGTTTCCTGAATATTTGGTATAATTAAATCAGCATAAGCTAATGCACTTGTTGTGATCCCATCAGCTGGAGCCGGGTCCAAGATAACAAAGCCCCCATTGTCCTTAACAATTCTCATAGCTTCAATGATAATATCTTCAGGTGTTTCCATTTGAAGAAGTAAAACATCTGTGTTTGCAAGAAGGTCCATACAAGGAATTAAATCACTCTCAGTAAGACTATCATTTGCACCTTTCATTACAACCATTGTATTATCTAGTGTGTTGTCTAATGCATTCAAGCATAACGCTACACCTGTTGATGCTTCACTTGTTTGCTTAACAAAAGAAGTATCAACATTATTTTCTTTTAAATTGTATAAAATCGTTTTTCCAAATGCATCTTCCCCAACAGCACTTATAAATGATACCTCTTTTCCAAGCTTCGCAGCTGCGATCGCTTGATTGGCTCCTTTTCCTCCACAAAGATACTTTATCTCTTGACCAAATGTCGTTTCTCCTTGCTTAGGAAAATGATTGGTTATGGTCACAATGTCCATATTTGTACTACCTAAAACCGTTAATGTCATAGTATTCTACTCCTTTTTTTATCTCTCCTATACTAGTGACTTCCTTTCCTATTAACTGGCAGTAAATTTTTTAAGTTCTAATGTTGATTGTTGTAAATCAACATCTTGCTTAAATAAACTAGACGTACCACAAACAACCATTGTTGCCCCTCTTTCAACAACTTTTGGAATGGTTTCATAACTCATATTGCCATCTACTTGAATTTCAATTTGATAATTATTTACTTGAATAATTCGATTCAGATCCTCTAGCTTCTGATATGCGGAAGGTACAAAGGACTGTCCTGCAAAACCAGGATTTACGGACATAATGCAAATATAATCAATGTCTTCATATACATAATCTAGAGTTGAGAGTGGAGTTGAGGGATTTAGCGCCACACCCGCTTTGACTCCTCTTGCTCGTATTTGTTGTAATGTTCTTTGCAAATGTTTGGTAGCCTCAACATGTACAGAGATCATATCTGCACCTGCATCAACAAACATGTCTATATATCGTTCTGGGTCTTCTACCATTAAATGAATATCAAATGGTTTATCTGTATATTTACGCATGTTCTTAATCAAATCGGGTCCCATCGTAAAGTTAGGTACAAAGGTACCATCCATAATATCAAAGTGGTAATAATCCACTCCACCGTTATCGAGCTTTTCAATCGCTCCCTTTAAATCACCCATATCTGCACACATTAATGACGGTCCTATTTTCACCATATTTCTCATCTCCTCTTGAATATTTATTGGTAAACTACTTAACTATTTAACTGAACCGGAAGCAACACCTTTTGTGATCTGCTTTGAAAAGACAAAATAGATAATTAACATAGGAATTGTCGCAATACTTAGACCTGCAAACAGAACACCCATATCAAATCCCGTTTCCCCAGAACTTAAACCAGCAATAGCAACTGGAAGGGTTCTAGCAGATGGAAGGGTCATTAATACCGAAGCAAATAAATACTCACTCCATATCGCGATAACGTTAATAATCGTGATTGTCACCATTCCAACTTTCGTCATCGGAACAGCTATATTCCAAAAGACTCTCCACTTACTGCATCCATCGATAACCGCTGCCTCTTCAATCGCTTTAGGAACTTGTTCAAAGAAGGAGCGCATAATGATGATACTAATTGGTAAGTTGAAAGCGGTATAAACCAAGATCAATCCCCACGTATTATTAGTAAAACTAAATTTTTCCATTATGTGGTACACCGGGATCAATAATGAATGAATCGGAATTGTAAGGAGAGCGATCATTAAAATGAAAAACAGTTTATTTCCAGGAAAAGGAAATCTCGCTAGAGCATAACCACTCATTAATGATACAAGCGTAATGAGCAATAACGTTCCAACTGTCACGAAAACGCTGTTGAAGAAATTTACACCTAGATTACTTCCTGTCCACACTTCTATATAGTTCCAAAAATGAAGCGATTCAGGCAATGAGAATGGACTTTGAATAATTTCTTGGTGTGTTTTTAGGGAAGTTATAAACATATATAGCAGCGGGATTACTACTATTAGAGCACTTATAATCAATAAGACTTGAACGACAATCTTATTTAATACTTTTGACATCAATTATCACCTACGCTTTCTCTTGGTTTGACAATTTTGACACTCGTAAATAAATGAGAGCAACGATCATAACAATAATAGACATCGTAATAGCTACCGCAGAAGCATAACCAAATGATTGTTGTTCAAACGCTAAACGATATAACATTGTTCCCAATACTTCAGATGCGTAGTTTGGTCCACCTTTTGTCATTACCCAAATTAAATCAAACGTTTTTAAAGAGTTAATGATTTGTAACATGACCAAAATTAGAGCGAACCTTTTTACCATTGGTAAAGTAATATACAGAATGCGTTGTAAACCAGTAACACCATCTAGTGTTGCTGCTTCATGTACTTCTGTTGGGATTCCCTCAATAGCTGCTAAGAATAATAGCATAGTCCAACCTGTGATTTGCCAAATTGCGATGGCAATGATAGCATACATCGTTACGTTGGGATCCCCCAACCAAAGTTGCGTTAAAGGATCTAACCCTATAGCTCTAAGGAAGCTATTTAATAATCCATAACTAGGTTCATAGATTTTCGCGAACAACGCAGCAACAATCGCTGTAATCAACATAACAGGTATAAAGAATACAAACTTATAAATTTGCCAACCAGCGACTCTTCGCTCAATTGCTACAGCAAATAGGAAACCAAAAACTATTGTAAATGTTGTAAATAAAGTAGTAAAAAGAGCATTGTGTCCCAGTGCTTTCAAGAAATTGGCGTCTCGAACCAAGTTAATATAATTTTCAAATCCAACAAATGTAGGTGCTGTCATCCCATTCCATTTTGTGAAACTCATTGTTAAAGAATAGAAAAATGGAAAGACCATAAATCCTACTAATAGCAATAACGTTGGAAGTATTAAAAAATAGGCGAACTTATACTTTGAAACTTCAGCTAGAAACTGCTTTAACATGCTAGTTTTCTTTTTTGAAACTTTCCCGGTGTTAATAACTGTTGCCTTTTCCACCTTTACCGCTCCCTTCTATGTAGATAGAGTATGGAGAGGGTCCCACCTTTACTAGGTGGGAATCCCCTCTTAAACTCTATTTAATGAATTCTATTAATTAGATCATTCATGTCTTCTCCAAATTGCTCTGGACTAATTTGACCCATTACTAGCCCTTGAATCATTTGCGTTGCAGCTTGGCGATATTGACCAGGCATAACTGTATTAAAAATTTTGTGTGTTCCTGTTTCGTTGTGCATTTCATAAATATCAGCAACGACATCCATATATGAATCTTTCAAATCATCATACTCAATATCATCACGAACCGGGAAGTTGGAAGACGCATGGCCCATCTGACTTTGACGCTCTTGACTCAAGACAAAACGGACAAACTCTTTACCCCATTCTTCATTTCCAGTTCCATCGATAACTGCTAAACAATGACCATCGTAGTAACCGATTGTATGACCTACATCATCACGTCCCTGTGGATAGAAGAAGAAACCTAATTCGAAATCTTCAGGTAATTCAGCACCTAACATCCCTGGGCCTGCATTTACAGATGCATCACTATACATTGCAGCTCTTTCCTGCGCAAAAATGGATCTAGCTTCGTCTGCATGAATACCTGCTACACCTTCTGGCATTAAATTCGTTGCAATATTGTGTACAGCTGTATACGCTTCAATGAGATCAGGATGTTCATAATCCATCTCCTCTTTATCTAATAATTGTTGGTAATGTTCATCACTAACAAAACGTTTAATAGTAATATCGATTAACGCGGTTGCCTGACTTGGATTAAACATTCCAGATACCCATGGAATATACCCTGCCTCACGTAAAGGATCTCCTAATGCATAGAACTCTTCATATGTTTGAGGCTCTTCAATCCCTGCATCTCTAAAAGCTTGCTTATTATAGAAAACGATTGGGTTAAGTACAACTGATTCAGGTACTGCATATTTATGTCCGTCATCCATAGTGTAATGGTCAATAGACTGTTGATTTAACACATCATACAAACCTTCTTCTTCGTAAATATCATCAAGCGGGATAAACGCTCCTGATTCAACAATATCTGGGAAAAATGAAGTTCCCCACGTCCATGCAACGTCTGGTTTGTCATTGGAGTTAAAGAATCTAACACCATTTTGATCATACCAATCATCCGCATAATCTCTTAGCTCGATCGTAACGTTAGGATATTTCTCTTCAAACGCTCTAATTTCTTCCTCAAAACGAACAACATTGTCTCCACTAGTTGTTGAGAAAACAAGATTAACTTCCTCATCTAAATTCAGTTCACCTGGTTCTGTTTCGCTTGCATCTGAAGTTTGACTATCATTCCCACCCGTGTCTTCACTTGTTGTTTCCTCATTACTTCCGCAAGCTACCATAAACATAGACACTAGAAAGACCAATAACAGTGCTTTCAAAAATGAAAAACTTTTCCCCATCTTTTAATTCCCCCTATTTAGTAGATATAAAATGGCTACTGACATCTTCAAACTCCCTTTAGCAAGCTTCACCCCCTAGATCAAATTTAAAGTTGTTCTTATGCAGTCTTCTAGTTGAATTAGAAAAAATCAGGCCCCTCTTGTCAGCGCTTTCATTATAATAAAAAAATGAGATTGAAGCTAAAAAGAGTATGTATTTTCATTTTTTGTACAGCCCAATTTGTTTTCTTAAGATTAGTATAATTCAATAATCTTTGTTTAGCAACATGTTTTTTTGAAAAACCAACAAAATATTTGGGTTGATTTAAAAAAACCAAAAAATACGTCTTGGTTTTCAAATATAACCTTTTTTATTGCATGTTTCATTTGTAAACCCACTCCAAACGTTATATATTTTCAAATAATTTATACTAAACACCCTGTATTCTTCCCTCCCTCCCCTTCGAAAAACCACATTTCATTTTCCGAATCAAACATTTAGATTAAAAGTGAACAAAAAAAAGGAGAATGAATCCCACTAATCAGATTCGTTCTCCTTTTTATATTTAATTAATCAGCAAAGATTGTAGGGATACCAGCAGCTTTTATTTCCGAAGATTGATTGATCGTCAACTTATTATTTGTAACAATCTTATCAACTTCTTTTAAATCAGCAAGTTTCACTAAAGCTTTTCTTCCGTATTTACTATGATCAGCTAATAAAATAAGCTGTTCAGATATATCTATAAACTTCTTCTTAACTTGCGCTTGCAATTCATGACTTTCACTTATCCCTCTCTTTAAATCAAACCCACTACAAGAGAAGAAGAACTTATCGATATGGTAGCCATCAATTATATGCTCTGAAGTAAATCGAGCCAAAGACAATGAATCCGCATTTAGATAGCCTCCTACTACCATCACAGTGATTGCGTTTTTATTCATCAATTCTAAAGCAACAGCTATTGAATTTGTAATAACAGTAATTTCTTTATTTGATAAATGTTTAGCCATTTGTAAACATGTTGTACTAACATCAAGAGCAATCACATCGCCTTCCTCTACAAGCTCACACGCTTTTGCACCAATGGACCGCTTTTCATCTATGTTTACGTACTGATTATTCAAAACAGGTATTTCAAAACCTTCCTTTCGATTCAAAACTGCCCCACCATGAATTCGAGTTAAAAAGCCTTCACTATCCAATTTTTCTAAATCACGTCTAATAGTTTCCTCGGTAACTTGAAACCTTTTGCTCAATTCACCAACCCTTACAGTTCCCACATCTTTTAATAAATCAACTATTTCTTGATGTCTGTTATTTCCTGGCTTTACCTCTTGTTTATTCTTTATCTCCTTAGACATATGTCCTCCCAAATGTTTATACAGCGTAATATTATAAACATAGTATAACAACTTCAGGATGTTTCTTCCATCTAATTACTATACAGTAACCTGTTTGTTTTATATTTGGGAAACGGATATCGATATGTCCGTTTCCCAAATATAAAAAGTGTTTCCTAATTAGATTAGAAAACACTTCTTTAATATTATCACTCCAACGATTAGATAACTTTAGTAGGTTGGCTTATTTGTAAGAGCTTACATAAAAGCTCTTGACTTGCTAATGCATTCCTTTCTTCTATAATACTTTGAATCTTTTCCATTCCAATTTCGTCAATTTTCATAGACAAGCCCTTAAAAATATTAATATTCATTTCACACTCAGCAACTGGGTCTTCTCTTAACGGAAATGTATCAAAATAGATAAGCCCTGAATAGTTATACTTCTTCAAGTAATATATTAATTCAACTGTCTGCATTAAATGAACAGAACTTAACATCATTCCATCGTCGTTATCTTTGTATCCGTCATTCAAGTGAACCCCTAATAATCTTCCTTTTTCTTCTGCTAACGCGAGTGAAAAAGCAGGACTTTCTTTTTTCATAAGCATGTGACAGAAGTCTAACGTAATTCCCACATTATCACAACCGACTTCCTCGATCGCAAGTAAGCTAGTTCCAACATCTCCTACCAAAGAGTAAACTCTTGGCTGATACGGTTTATATTCAAAACTTATTTTCATATCTGGGTTTCTATTAGCAATTTCTCTTATTGCTTCGATTTCTCGCTTCCATGCTTTGCGATAATCTAATTGAAATGAGTAATCAAATCCGTCATTCGGTAACCATATGGTTGTGACACTCCCTCCAAGTTGCCTGCAAACTTCTATTGCTTCCTCTGTAATTTTAATTGCTTTATTTCGAATTCCCTCATCATTATTTATAAATTCCCCTTCAATAAACTGGCTATCATACCTTAGAGCAATTCCACTTAACTGTAGATCATGTTCCCTGAGACACTCTCTTACTTCATTTACAGAATTAGAAACAAAGTGTTGAGGGTAGTTTAATTCAACATGTGTCAGTCCTTTTACTTTTGACATTCTTTCAATAAGGTCAATTGTAGTAATTTCTTTTTTGTCTACCCAATACTCGTTTGCCTTTGTATGAAATGAATTAATCCTCGTTGAAAAGCTCCAATTTGTCATATGCGCCCCCTGGATATTTACTAATTGTTATCAAAAAGTAAACTTTTAATCATTCACAGTATAGTTCACTTCATTTTTGTTTGTCAATAATTTTCAGAAAAATATTTATTTTACTTAATTTTTATCGTATAATACAATTATCACGAATACTATTACCAATCACAGAAATACCCAAATAAGTTTACTATTAAAAATTCATTTATAAATATTAAGTTGAAAAGAATGGAAGGTCATCTAAATGGATAACAAATTAAACATCGGAAAAGAAATTATTCTTTACGCAAGAAGCATTTCCCCTTCTTTAGGGACAAAAGAAAAAACGGTAGCGACCTTCATTTCAAATAATCCTTACGAAGTATCAGCAATGACTATAAAAGAACTTGCCAATCATTTAAATGTAAGTGAGGCAACGATTATTAAAGTATGTAAGAAGTTGAATTATGATGGCTACCACTCATTAAGAAAAGATTTGGTCCAGTTTTTCACTGATCCAAAAATGAAAGATGTAGTCGAGGAAGATTTTAATAAAAACGATACACCCTCTGAAATTTTAGAAAAAGTTTTTTTGAATTCTATTACTGCTTTACAAGATACTTTAGCGGTTATAGATAAAGAAGAATTCAACAGAGCCGTCAATTCTTTTAAAGATGTTAACAAAGTTCTATTATTAGGTGTTGGTGGCTCTGGTTCTATTGCTGATGATATGACACATAAATTTTTAAAAGTTGGTATTGAAGCTTACTCATACAGAGATACTCACCTTCAAGCTATGGCCTCCTCATTACTTACGGAAAATGACATAGCAATTGGTATTTCTCATTCAGGTGCTACAAAGGCGGTCAACAACGCATTAACTATAGCAAAACAAGCTGGAGCCACTACTATTTGTATTACTAACTATGTAAAAAGTCCGATTACAGAGATAGCTGACATTAAACTAACTTCCTTTGCAAAGAACTCGCCGTTAACTGGAGAAAATGCGGAGACTAGAATCGTTCACTTAAATCTATTAGATGCCTTATTTAACGCTGTAGTTCTAATGAATTACGATAAATCAATCGCTAATCTCAAGAAAACACACGAAGCCGTTATTAATAATAGGCTGAACAAGGAGGGGCTAACTTGAAAAAAGAATTGGTCACGGTCATAGGGAGTTTAAATTATGATTTTATTATTAAACAAGACAGACTTCCTGAATTAGGGGAAACCTTTAGTGGGAATGATCTAAAAAAAGCAGCAGGTGGAAAAGGGGCGAATCAAGCATCTCAATGCGGGAAGCTAGGATTAAAAACCTTTCTAATCGGAAGCGTCGGTGATGATATGTTTGGTGATTTACTAATCAAACATGCGAATGACGCATCAATTGATACATCATATGTAAAAAGAAGCAAAACTAACACTGGTATGGGCTTTGTACAAGTTATGGCTGATGGGAATTACTATAGCACCATCATTCCAGGAGCGAACCACTCAGTAACGGAAACGGACATTTTACGCGCTGAAGACATAATAAAGCAAAGCAAAATGGTGATTCTTCAATACGAGCTACCAAAACATATTATTGAATATACTATTCAATTAGCTAACAAAAATAATTGCTATATTCTCTTTAACCCTGCTCCTGTAAATCATATTGAAGAAAAGTACTTAAATATGGTTGATTGTTTAGTACTAAATGAAAATGAAGCTGCGTATTTCTATGGAAAAGAGATTAACTCTATTACTTCGGCGAAACAAGCATGTGAACAGATTTTTCCTAGAATAAAGCAATTAGTCATTATCACACTAGGTAGTAATGGTAGTGTTGTTTTTGATGGTACAAATCTATTCCATATACCTGCAAAAAAAGTAGATGCCGTTGACGCAACAGGTGCTGGTGATTCCTTTATTGGTGCACTTACTTACAGCCTCTACCACCGGTTAGAACTTAAAAAGGCTCTCGAATTTGCTACACAAGTAAGTGCAATAAGTGTAGGAAGATTCGGGGGACAACCTTCTTTCCCTAGTTTAGAAGAAGTAAGAGACTATATTTAATTTTATAGTGATAATAAGAGGCTGTCCCAAGGTTAAAATGGTCTATTGGTGGGGGCAGCCTTTTTTTGTACCTCAAAACAAGGAATGATAAACGTAATTAAACTTTTTTCTTTTTCCCAATCACCAATCACTGTTCCAGTTTGATTTGCCACCATTTCTTTTGGAAGCTCGATCTTTTCACCTACTAATTCATGGTTACGGTTATAAACAATCTCTCCTTCTTGGTTCACAATCATTTCCTGAGAATCCTGCTTCTGAAGTCCTTTAAATACGTCATCAAAGCGATCCAACTTCACGTCAATAATGAGATATCCAATTTCATTCAGAGTATGAATATCCTTTATTACACGTCCTTGTGAAAAGATTGGTTTCTCTCCTTCAACAAACTTCTCGCTTTCAGTAGATGATAACCATACAGGGCGCCCTTCCCCTTCCACCATAAGGCTAAAGAACTCTGATTCTTGAAATTGTTCTAATGAAGGAATACTTGGCTTTTTAAAACTATAAACATAGCCATTAGCACTATAGAGTACTAAATCATCAAGTTTCGATTGACCATACATTAATCCAGCAATGGCTTGCCCTTGATTGTAAAAGTCCAGTAATGACTGCTCATTTTTAAATTTAATAAAGTCTTGAACTTCCCTAGAAGAAATAATGTAATTTGATAGATTATCAACCTCAGACTTAATCATCTGTATATTTAGGTCAATCGCTTCTAATGTATGTAACGTTTCATCACCAACCTTGTTTTTCAACGTTGTAGAAGTGACATGATACGAAACAAAACCTAATATAAAAATCGGCAATAATATTAAAACCAAAAATGCAATAAGAATTTTATTTTGAAACTTCATAAAAACACCCATTTTTCTGAATGATTTGTGTTATTGAAATAGTAGCACATGTGAAGGGCCAAATATACTTGGGAATATAAGGTAGAAGTGGCGTTATGGACAGTTTTATGATTCGTTAATTTATTGTCTATCTTTTAATTATATTTCTATTAAAACGCTTTCGAAGCAAGGTATTTTTTTTGATTTATGTTTAAATTCTTATTATATATGATACAAAAATAGGTGATTCAAGCCTAAAAGCCCTTTCAACTCTATGAAAAGGACTTTTACTCATGTAATAACTTATCTAATATCGTAAACCTTACACTTATCATAAAAACTAGTCTTACCAATTCCTAGTAACTTCGCTGCTGCTAATTTATCACCGCCAGCTACCTCAAGCGCATGGGTAATTGCCTTTTTTTCAGCTTGCGCTATCGTCTCTTTTAGTGGTTGAACAACTTTATGAGATAGACTGCTAGGTGCATCGTTAACAGGAGGATTTTGGTCTGTTTTATTTTCTTGATCTCGTATATATAAAGGCAAATGCTCCGATTTAATGACTGTACCATCCAATACATTAATCGCACGCTCTAGTACATTTTCTAGTTCTCGAACATTCCCTGGCCACTTATGTTCTTCAAGCTTCGCAACAACTTCAGGTGATAAGACGGTACCTTTTCGATAAAACTTCCTTTCAAGCTTCTGTAATAACTTATTTGAGATCGCCACAATATCCTCTTTCCGCTTTCTGAGAGGCGGAATTTCTATGTTAATGACATTCAGTCGGTAATATAGATCTTGTCGGAATGTTCCTTCTTCCACCATCTTCGTTAAATCTCGATTCGTTGCTGCAATAATTCGTAAGTCAATCGGAATCGTTTTTGGTCCTCCTACAGGTTGTACCTCTTTTTCTTGCAGGGCTCTTAATAATTTACTTTGCATAGAGAGCGGCATATCACCAATTTCATCAAGAAAAACCGTCCCCTTATTTGCGACTGTAAAAAGGCCTTCTTTCCCACCCTTTTTGGCTCCTGTAAAAGCTCCATCCTCATAACCAAATAGCTCTGATTCAAACAACACCTCAGGAATCGAAGCACAGTTGATGGCGACAAACGGAAAGTTACCGCGCATGCTGATATGATGAATCGCATGAGCAAATAACTCTTTTCCGGTACCAGACTCGCCTGTTATTAAAACAGATGAATCACTTCCGGCAACCTTTTCTCCCAAAATTTTGGCGGCTTTTAATACATCACTGTTTCCAATTAAGTCATCGAATGAATATTTACTTGTTAATTCATTTGCTGCTTTATTTTTATAGAAGTTCAGCTCTTCCAAAAGGTTATTCATCTTATTTTTAAAATGTCGTAAGTTATCTAAGTCAGGAAAAATAACCGTCCCAAATGCCCCTACTAATTTACCATCTATAACAATGGGGTAGCGGTTGGCAATCATCACACTGCCATTAATAGGTTGAAGATGTTCGATTTCTTTCTCGCCAGTTTTTGCGACAATGTGCATCCGTGTATTTTCAATAATATCTTGGACTGGGCGGCCAATTGCATCATCAAAAGTCGTTCCTATAAACTTACAATACGCCTCATCTATATAAACAATGATTCCATCACGATCCACTATGACGATTCGTTCAATACATAGATGAATAATCTCTACTAACCAATTAATTGAAAGCCTTCTCATTTCTAGATTCATGATTTCTCCTCCAATCAGTAGAACAATTATAACATAGTAGAAAATGCGGAAGAAGCTGTCCCTAATTGAACAGCTTCTTAACCTAAATTTTAATAGATTCCCATAGCCGCTAACGCGATTGCAGCAACCGTTGCAATAATTGGGATAACAATCGCAACAACAGCAATGTCTTTGTAGCTTTCTTTATGGGACAATCCTGTAATAGTTAGCAACGTTAATACTGCACCATTATGTGGCAGAACATCTAACCCTCCCGAAGATAAGGAAGCTATACGGTGAAAGGCTTCCGGACTAATTCCTGTACTTAAGGCAATTTTATAATATTGATCTCCCAATGCTTCTAGGGCAATCCCCATTCCCCCTGAAGCGGACCCTGTTGCACCTGCTAATAGATTAACAGCGATCGCTTCAGAGATGAGCGGATTTCCTGGAACATTCATTAACATTTCAGTAAGCTTTTTAAAGCCTGGTACTGCTTGCACAACTGTTCCGAATCCTACTGCTGCACTCGTATTAATAATCGCTACAATCGAACCTGTTGCACCACTATTGATCGATTTTACAAATCCCTTCATTTTCGTAATATTTAATAATAAGATTAATAGAATACCAGAAAGCAAAGCTACAACAATATGCCATTCAAGTAAGTTTAATGTTAAAAGTACGGTTAGTAGTGGTAATAAAGATAAGAACACGTTCGGGGAATTCCCTTCTACTTTTAACATGCTCGTATCTTTTGGCTCTGTAAACCCTTCCCCTTTTTCCGTAAGCTGTTTTTGACGCCAAATTAAATAAAAATAGCCTCCGATTGCCATAATTAGAGCAGAAACAATCCCCATAACTGGAGCGGCCATTGCATTTGTTTGAAAATAAGGCATAGGAATCAGATTTTGAATTTGCGGCGTTCCCGGAAGCGCTGTCATAGTAAAGGTGAAAGCACCTAATGCAATCGTAGCTGGCATAATCCTTCTGCTAATATTAGCCTCTCTGAATAAAGATAATGCAAGAGGATAAACCGCAAACACGACAACAAATAAACTAATTCCACCATATGTTAACACTGCACAAGATAAAATAACTCCTAATATCGCTCGTTTAGTTCCCATTAGCTTCGATAAAACAACAGCAATCGATTTTGCCATCCCTGTATCTTCCATTAATTTACCGAAAATCGCACTTAACATGAATACAGGGAACCACTGTTTAGCAAAGTTCACAAACCCGCTCATGTACGTATTTGTGTATGCATCTAACAGGTCCAAACCGCCAGTTAGTGCTACGACACCGGCCGCGATTGGTGCGACCCAAATAATCGACCACCCCATAAATGCAAGCGTCATTAAAACAATTAAACCTAGTATAATACCAATCATCATTCCACCCCATTATCTAATAGATTATCTGCATTTTTACTTACCCTATTACTTAGAATGTCAGGGTGTATATATACCGGTGCTAGTAAGACGGACTATTATTACTGTGCCGTATATCCTCCGTCTAACAACACCGCTTGCCCAGTAACTCCTTTTGCTTTTTCACTACTTAAAAATAGAGCATAATCAGCAATTTCTTGAACTGCTAATAACCGTTTTTGTGGGACTAATGGATATAGCACCTCTTCTTTTACTTTTTCAACAGGAACATTACGAGTTTTTGCTAAGTCTTCAAATTGTCCACGAACGAGTGGCGTATCCACATAACCTGGACAAAGAGCATTCACGGTAATGTTATGCTCTGCTGTTTCAAGTGCAGCTACCTTTGTTAAACCAATTACTCCGTGTTTTGCACTGTTGTATGCAGCCTTTCCAGCAAAACCAATCACCCCATTTATTGAAGCCATATTAATAATTCGTCCAAACCCTTGCTTTTTCATAATTGGCAAAACATGCTTTGTCGCAACAAATGGGGCGATTTGCATCACTTTAATCATGAATTCAAACTTTTCAGTTGGAAATTCTTCAATAGGTGAAACATGTTGTAATCCTGCATTGTTAAACAGAACATCAAGCCTTCCAAATTTTTGAACTGTTGTATCAATTGCGGCTTTTATATCTTTTTCTTTTGTTACATCCACTTTTAATCCTAAACAATCATATCCTTGTTTTCTCAGGTTTTCTGTTACTTCGTTAACTTTTTCTTCATTAATATCTGTAAAAACTACTCTATAACCATCCTTAAGAAATGCTTCTCCAATTTGATACCCGATTCCGCTCGCTGCACCTGTAATAAACGTTACTTTGTTTTCCATTCTTTTTTCCTCCCTAATCTCTACTAATAATGTCTGTGAATGAGGGACTCGTTAACCGCTCCCCAATTTTGTTGTCGACGTGTAATAAGGGATAATAACTACAATCTCCATTAAGACAGCGCTTTCAACAAAACAAGTGCTTTTTTGACACACTCACCAATAGATTAAGCAAGTTTTGTGCCAACTTTTTAATTACCTTTAAAAAATGTAAAAATGAACTATAAAATCTCTCACCAGTTACGAACTTACTTACATTCTCAGAAAACAAAATTATATTTTGTGGTTTTGTTTATCCATGCTTTCTTATACTTTGCCATTTCCGAAAAAGTGGAATATTCCGTATTACAGGAATATTTTTTGTTACTTTTCCGGAATTGCGGATAAACCAATAAATAAAAAGGTTCCTGCACACCATGCGTTTTAGCATGGGACAGGAACCATTTATTCAAACCCTAACTTGCTGCTATACTTATTCCTCTAACCACTTCTTCAACCGTTCAAACTGCATTTTTGCATCATGATAGCCAAGTTCGTATAATTCTAACAGTCTCTTTTGATTTCGTTCAAAGCCGCTTATAGACAGATCGATACTAGGCTGAATTAAAAAGACATTCTTTTCTTCTTGCTCTGATTCAATAAAGGATAACGTATCGTTATATGTAATCAAACGCTTCTCAAATGAATCAGCAACAGCTGGAAACTTTCTATAAAGTCGCTTTAATATGGAGGATGCTCTATTAGCTTTTAATAGTTCATTAGTTGATTTTGTCATAATGACAATGTTTTTCTGATTTCCGTCTTTTTTCGCTTTTCCTAAAGGTATTGGATCAACCAAACCACCATCTAGGAGCAATCGCCCATCATACTCCACAGGACGAGCAATGAAAGGGATAGAGCTAGAAGCTCTAATAATTTTTAGTATATCGTCTTTGTGCCGCTGTTTATTATAGTAAATTGCTTCACCCGAATGACAATCCATCGTCCCTATTAAAAATTGTTGTTTTGTCATTGCAAAGGTGTCAAAATCAAATGGAACAATATGATTTGGCACTTCATCAAACAAAAAATCCATTCCAAACATTTCTCTCTTAAAAAGGAAGTTTCGAAAGGATAAATACCGTCGATCATTCACAAGTCCAACATTGACCTTCTTATTTCTCCCCTTTTGTCTCGATACATGAGATGCCCCCATACAAGCGCCAGCTGAAACGCCAATGACATAAGTAAAAAACAAATCCTTTTCAAGGAAGTATTCTAGAACCCCCGCCGTATAGAGTCCTTTCATACCCCCACCTTCTAAAACAAGTCCGCAGTTTTGCATGTATATGATAGTCCTTTTCTTAAACTTTTGATACTAATTTAATAGTATATTATATTGTTATCAACATTTGTAGACCCAAAAGAAGACACTAGGAGATAATCAAAGACAAGCACTCAAATCAGATTTTTTAGAGCTGATTCTAGCCACTAAAGAAGAAAACCCCTTTTCAAGTAAACGACTACTCAAAAAGGGGAATCATAAGCTTTTTTTATTGCTTCACTTCAACTGGCACATGGAAATCATCAACATTAATGTGTCCCCATCCACCCGTATCGTTATCAACTAATAGAATATAACAATCTGTTCCGATATAATCATATGCATCCCAGTATACTCTGCTGTATGCTTCTCTATTGCCACCCGTTGCTTTCATTAAAATCTTCCCATCAGACTCTCTGACAAGAGCTACATATAAATCATAAATGTTATCTCCCCCTGAAACTAAAAAGTTTATTTGACCGTTTCCTCCTAGGGTAAATGTCTCCGAACGCATGGATCCTGTAAGAGAATCATCACCTGTATTGACACTCCAGAAATGATAGTTACCGACGTGATTAAATGGTCCACCCCACCCCCATTCATTTCTATCCGTAACATCACCAGGACTAAATGCATCACCAGAAAGAATAGTCCACCCTTCTAGCCCATCTTCAAAACTTGGATTTGTGATGTTACCAGCTGGAGGAGGGGCGACGACGACAATTTCTGTAGTTGCCTTATGGCCACCATCCCTTGTTTTCGCTTTAATTTCTACCGAGCCAGGAGCATGTGCAGTAACTCTGCCATTTGTAACTGTAGCAATAGTAGGATTACTAGATGTCCAGATTACATCCTTGTTCGTAGCATTTTGCGGAGAAACAATTGGTGTTACATATTGATTTGTTCCAGCCATCATTTCTTGCTTTTCTTGATTAAGACTTATTCCAGTTGCTGGGACCTGTTTGTAAGCAGAGTTCATTTCCCAAACTTTCAATGATTTTACAACTACGGTTTCACTATTTTCATTCGCCCATAACTGAAGGCCTGTTGCATCCGTTCTCGTAGGATAAGCTCTCGTTGTTAAAGTTTGCAGTCCATTCAAGTATGCTTCAACCATCGAACGATCAATAAATACTCTTAGTTTTACATTTTCATCATGAAGTTCGACGTTTCCTCCTTGATACCAAGCTTCTAAATCTCGATTTAAACTGGACTTTGTTCTGTCAACCCAGAACTCTTCGTTGCTCTTTTTATAATAAAGAGTCGTACCTTCTTCTCCATCCGGAGTTCTCCTTACCGTTATTCCAGCTTCGTTCGCTAAACCTTGATCTAATTCAAGTTGAACCTCAAGCAAATCCCCTTGTACGTTTGAAAGGATTTCATTTGCCTGATCGAATGACGTCTCTTCCGTAATATTAACAAGTTGTTTGCCTCGAAGCGATTCAACCTCTTCAATTGGGGCAACACCTAGACGATCGTCTTCACGAAGATATACATGAAGCGGCAAGCCAAAGTTATGAGCATAACCAGAATCATAATCGATTAACGCTGTTCTTCTTCCTTGTGTAATGCTGTAAATTACCGTTCTCCCATCAGGTGTTACAAAGCCTGCTGGTCCAGTAAAATAATCTCCATAATCAATTAATTTTGGTTCTTCATCATCTGGTATAAATCGCGCCTCTTCCTTATCCCATGTCCCTATCCAATACCATGTGTACCGAGATTGATATTGCTCCCTTTCCATTTTAGCAGGATTGATAAGCAAGATATGTTTTCCGCTATCTCCTAAAGGTAAAAATATCGGCAACTCCCAAACACGTCCTGTATAAGGATACTTTTCATAATCCCCAACAAGTAACTCTCCTCGATAATCCCAATTTTCAAAACTTGAATCTTTTGTAGAATAAACGAGAGCTGTTCCTCCGACAGGATCTCCACTTTCATTTTCTACCCCTGAAGTAATGAACATAAACCACGTATCTCCATCTTTAAAAACATATGGATCACGAAATTCTCCCATTATTCCATGGCCTGGCTCTTGGTCTAGAATCACTTCTGGATGTTTCACCCATCGATTTAAATCCGGATCACCATCTTCTTCAAACGTACTTCTAGCTATGTTTATCCGTTGATTTGGCGTCTTACGATCATCACCAGCTGTGTAAAAAATCACAGGATTTCCGAAATCATCTACAACAGCATCTCCTGCCCATGCACCATCGGGATCAACATCGTGTCGACCTGGAACAATGGTATCGTCTACATCTCTCCAGTGAATCATATCATCACTAACTAAATGGCCCCAGCGAATATGATTCCAATAAGGTCCCCGCGGATTGCTTTGATAAAAGACGTGGTACTGCCCATTAAAGTAGAACGGACCACCTGGCTCATTTTGCCAATGTACTGGTGGTGCTGCATGATACTGTGGCCTGTGTGGGTCATTCTCTAGAATGCCTCGATTAATACGAAGATTTGGAGTAGGCAAGTTCCCGTTTACTTGCTTTAGGTAACGATCATATTCACCTCTCACTTCCTCCGCTGAAAGTGCGCGCCCTCTTAATTTGACTTCGTCCATAAGGCCGCTAAACATATTTAACGTAAACCCATACAACCACATTCCGTCATTGTTCTTTCCAATTTTTAATGGGCTAGAACTTGATTTGATTTTAGCACCTTGAGGCAAGTTTGCTGACGCAACTTTTTCACCGTTTAAATATAAAACAACTTCACCAGTTGAACTCGCATAGGTTGCAGTCACATATGACCATTCCTCTAGTGGCAACACCGTATCAGACATGACTTCAAACCAGTCATTACCCGTACCAAATTGCAAGCCCCACGTTCCATGACGAAAGTGTCCAAGAATGAATCCTTCTTTTTCTTCTCTATTATGCTGGTTAATAATAGCGGAAAGCCGCCCTTCATCTCCATGTTCAAAGTTTCTTGGAGCAACCCATGCTTCAATCGTAATCTCATCCTCCAAGACTGGCGTTTGATTAGGTAGACTTTCTACCCAAGTTGAATAGCCATCAAACAGCAATGTTCCATTTTCAATACCGTCGTCTCTCCACATTGGATCACGTGCCGGTTGATAAACACCTTTATTAAGAAAATAATGTACAGAATTAGAGGAATCTGTCACTTTTTCCTTTACAGTTGTTCCTTGTTTCTCGTCAAATGCCCAATGCCCAAGTAACTCTCTTGAAAATTTCGAATTATAAACATTAAAATCATCAACATTTATATGCCCCCAAGGACCTGTTGCATCATCAACAATTTTAATAAAAACTTCTTCACCTAAATAGTTAGAGGCATCCCAAAAAACACGTTGGAACGTTTCAGAATTTCTGCCAGTTGCTTTAAAGAGAACTTCTCCATCTGACACTCGGACAAGGGCAACATATAAACGATCAATATCATCCCCGCCCCCTATTAAAAAATCAATTCCTCCATTTCCACTTAGAATAAATGGGTCAGAATGTAATTCTCCTGTAGCTTCATCACCAGCTGCTTTATACCCCCACAAATGGTACTTACCTTCTTGATCAAAGGTCCCACCTTCGCTCCAATACATCTCATTTACCAAGCTATCAGGACCATATGCATCACCACTTATAACCTCCCAACCCCAAATATCATCAGGATGAAGACGAGTATACTCGAAATCACTGTTATAAATGGCCGGCTCTATGTTTTTATGCAAAGAGGGGGTTGGTGGAACATTAACGTCATCTAAATTTAAATGTCCCTCAGTAGATTTGTCTACGATTTCGATATAATACACATCTCCTACATAGGCCGATGCATCCCAATGAACTCTTCGGTACGTATCATTCCCGTGGCCAGTTTCTCTAAGAACGATTTCTCCATCGGATTCCCGAATGAGAGCTACATATAAATTATCGATATCATGATCTCCCCCAATAAGAAAATCAATTTGCCCATCTCCACCTAAGGTAAATGTTTGAGATCTCATGACACCAACTTTTGAATTATCTCCTCTTCCTCCCCATATATGCCATAGGTTATTTTGATTAAAAGACTGCTTGTTCCAAAAATCAGTTTCATCTGTAATTGAGGCATCGCTAAACGCATTCCCTCTTACAACTGTCCATCCTGTTAAGTCTCCTGTTTCAAAACTAGGATTTTCAATATCATGTGATCCTTCTTTTTTACTAGAATTATTAACACGAATATCATCTAAGTTGATATGTCCGAATCCACCAGAGTGCATATCAACAACCTTAAGATACATTGCTTCTCCTAAATAATTAGATGCATCCCATGTTACCCTTTCATATTGTTCAGAGTCTCTACCAGTCTCCCTAAATAATTCTTTCCCATCAGATGCTCTTACTAAAGAAACATAAAGGCGGTCGATATCATCTCCTCCAGCGATGAGAAAATCAATGGTCCCATCTCCACCTAAACGGAATAAACTAGATGTCATCATTCCTGCTCTTACATCAGAACGTTCCTCAGACTTTGCTCCTGCAAATCCCCATAGATGGTAAGTTCCTTCATGATCAAATGGTCCTCCCCAGAACTCTGTTTGATCTGTAACAACACCTTCAAACGCACTTCCATAAGGAAACCACCCTGTTAAGTCTCCTGTTTCAAAATTTGGATTTTCAATATTCTCTGGAAGTTTATCTACATCTATCTCACTTGGCGTAAAACCAAAGCTTCGTTTAAACTCCATTTCATAACTTGGTGTAAAGGTAGCACTATTTAGTTGAAAGATTTCTAAGTTGGTTATATAGATATCTCCTTTGTCTCCGAATAACTCCACGCCTTTGCTATTGCGATTAGGGAAAATTTGTTCCGTAAATACAATCTCACCATCGTTTAAAAACACTTCAACCGACGATCGGTCAATCAGAATGTGTAACTTTATGATTTCTTCTTCAAAGTTGTAAGGTGCTGTATGCTTTGCTGCAAAATCTGAATGGAAATCAACTATTCCTGAATTGGTTCGATCCACAAAACTAATTTCCTTCTTTCGATTCACACCAATAGATGTATACTCTCCATCTCCTTTTCTTACTTTAAAGCCAATTTCATCTGCCGTTGTTTGGGTCAGATCAATTTCTGCAATGATTTCCAAACTATCTCCTTCAACACTTGAAAGAAGCTCATTGGAGCTGGAAGTAAGTTCGTTGGACCAACTTTGATTTTTATCACGAAGGTCTTCTAATTCCTCAACTGGAGTTTGAGTTAACATCATCTCGTTATTGCTCTGTTTTAATTTCAACTCTCGCGGAATCGTCATAGCACTTCTCCAAGGATCTGTTGGAGTGTCTCCAGCATATTGAGGTGTACTCATCCAACTTAATAAAATTGGTCGATTGTTAGGTGTATTACTCCAAGTAACACCTGCATACATATCGGCACCATAATTTAACCATTTAATGTTCTCCTTATCAGGGGTAAATTCGGTTCCATCAAAATCACCAATAAAATACCCCATTGATTGGCCACCTGTTGGGCCATTCGCTACACTCGTAATGAGAACCCATTTTGTTGAATCATGTGATCCATCACCGGTTGTATCAACTGGTAGATTAATAAGGTCCGTACACTCCCATATTCCAAGATCACCATTAACTTCTGGGGCCTCAAATCTCCCTTCCTTTTTCCATTCTTTTAAATTCTTCGATGAATAGAAATCTACTTGCTTTCCTGTTGCAATCACAAAGATCCATTTTTCCTCTTCCTCATACCAGAATACTTTCGGATCTCTAAAAGCCCCATCACCACCATTGCTCACTTTTGTTTCTTCCGGCATGTTTATAATAGGATTCCCTTCATATTTCTCCCATGTTCTACCTTTATCATTACTATACGCTATCCCGACTGTCTGATTTTCGTTTCCTAACTCATAGGAAAAGACTGCTATTAAAGGTGAAGTTTTTCCCGTTTGGAAGCCACTCGTATTGTCATAATCAACAACAACACTTCCAGACCAGATAAACCCATTTTCATCGGGGAATAAAGCGATTGGTTGATGTTCCCAATTGACTAAATCTTTACTTATGGTATGGCCCCAATACATCGGTCCCCATACTTTTTCTGTTGGGTTATGTTGATAAAATAAATGATATTCGCCATCCAAATACACCATCCCATTTGGGTCGTTCATCCAATTTTTTTCAGGAGTGAAATGGTATTGTGGGCGATAATCTTCATCATAATAACTATTCAAACTATCACTACCTTCTTTTAAATCATTTGAAGCGGCACTTACACTAAATAAATTCAGAGACGTTTGACCTATTATCAAATAAATAACAAACATGATTAAACATGCTTTTAATAGACCTTTCTTCATTAAAATATCTCCTTTTTATAGGGTAATAGAATTGAACAAAGAAATGAAGGTAATGAGAATTCAGTCACGTATCTTTCAAGAAAAGTTCAAATTAAAACGCTTTCATTTTTTCGGGCGGATGAGCCAGCCCAGCATATAGACGCATGGTTGCCTCATTGCTTTTGGACTGTACTCCTCAATGTATTCCTCTCAATTCCCACACTCTAATAGATTCCACAATTACCTCATCGTTTCCAAATAGAGATATCCCTTTCGAATCTTCTCTCGTTGGATACACTCGAGTCGTTAAACTTTTCATGTCGTTAATATAGGTTTCTACCATCGACTTATCTAAGAAAACCCGTATTTTCAAAGGTTCGGCTCTACTAAGGTCTAATTCTCCCCCTTGAATCCCTTTCGTCTTTTCTTTTGAATCGAGCGTTGTCTTTGACCTATCAACGAAAAATTCACTTGTAGAATGATCATAATAAAGTAATGTTTCCTCATCGCGATCCTGTGATTGCCTAATATACATTCCGATGCATCCTTGCTCTCTTTGTTGAAAGGCCACTTCGATCTCAAGCATATCTCCTGAAATTTCCATTAACGATTGATTGACTTCAGCCATTGTCACCTTCTCTACATCCAAAAGTGTTTTCTTACGAAGAGTCTTTACTTCATCAATCGGCTTACATTTCAAACGATCATCTTTCCCCAAAAATAGTTCAACAGGTAATCCGCCATTATGAGCCCAACCAGAAGCATATTCATACTCGATCGGTCTCTCTCCTTGAGCTATGGTAAATAAAATGAGCCGCCCTGTTTTCGGGTCAATCATTGCACTTGGGCCCGTAAAGTGAAAATCGCCTAAATCTATGAGCTCTGGCTCTTCTACATCTGGGTTAAAGACTCCGTTCTCGCAATCCCATTTTCCTATCCAATAGAAAATCTCAACATCGGCTTCATCACCAATCGGACTAACGATAAAAATATGTTTGTCATTCCCTTTACTATCCTTTCCTAGAGGAAGCAGAATTGGCAACTCCCAAACTCTTCCTAAATAAGGATATTTTCTGTTATCACTTATATAAAGTGGACCTCTGTATGACCAATCGATTAAATTCTCTGACTCAAATAACAAGGCTGTTCCACCTTGCCCGTTAATTCCCGAACCAACTAGCTGATACCACACCTTGCCTTCTTTCCAAACAAACGGGTCACGAAATCCATCATCATCTAAGTTACAGTCTTTAGGTTGAAACAGGATCGGCTCAAGGTGCTTTTCCCATTGTTTGAGTTCTAAGTCACCATCACTATTGACCGTGCTTCTTGCCAGCCCTATCATTTGGTTCGGAAGATAATGATTGTTTCCAGCAGTAAAAAATAAAACAGGTACTCCTTCTTCATCAAAATGTGCACAACCTGACCATGTTCCGTCTGGATCGACCTGATTTTTTTCAGGAGAGAGAGAAATAGGCATATCCTTCCAATGAATTAAATCCTCACTCACCCAATGCCCCCAGTGAATATTTCCCCAGTAAGGTCCTTGAGGGTTATGCTGATAGAACAGATGATATTTCCCTTTATAATATAACGGGGCATGAGGCTCATTCATCCAATGACCAGGTGCGGTCAGATGATACTGTGGTCGGTGTTTATCATTTGAAAAGTCCTCACGATGAATAGCAATATCCTCATGTTTTAACGAAGGAATTTCACCTCCATTGACAGTTAAATAGGAGCGGAACTCTTCCCTTATTTCCTCTGATGTTAATGCCCTCTTATAGATACAAACCTCATCCATAAGTCCACTAAACATACCAAGTGAAAATGTTCTCTCAATCATCTTTGAATGATTGTTCTTTCCAATCAGCAAGTCAACATCTGCAGGGAGGAATTGTGCATCTTTTTCTATTTGCTGTTTCGATGCTAATTTTCCATTTACGTAAATTGCTATTATTCCTTCACTTGAATCAAATGTTGCAACAACATGCGACCACTCGCTTTTAGTAATCTGAATTCCTTCTGTAAACAATTCAACCCAACCACTAGTTAATCCAAGTTGAAAAGATAGTGTACCAGCTTTATGGATTCCAAAAATAAAACCTATCTCACGCCTGCGATCATGCTGATTTATTAATGCTGTTTCACCTTCAATTCCCCCGAAAGAATAAGGAGCAACCCACAAAGATAGCGTCATTCCCTTTGTAGGTGGCAAAAAGGTTTCTTTTTCTCTTTGAATAAACGTTGAGTATCCGTCGAACCATAACGCGTTCCCTTGTATCCCTTTTCTCCGTTTGATAGTTCTATTTGGTTGAAAAGCCGCATCATGAAAAACATAGTGTATGGAGTCATCTCTTTTTTTTACTTTCTCATATGTCGTTTTTCCATCTGTCTCCTCAAATGACCACTGTGCGATCAGGTCTTTGCTTATAGCATAATCTCTCACTCTCACTAGTTTACCCTCCAATTCTCATATCCTATAGGCATAAAAAGCCGGAAGTTTAGGCTCCGGCTTTTTTACTATTATTCCTTACAAGTTTGAATTAAATCGATCTAAGCCTTCTTGATAGATTTCCATTAATTCACTTAGTCCCATCTTTTCTAGCTGATCAAGATATTGGTCCCATTCTTTTTCAACTCCACCATTTAGTAACCAAACAGCTTGTTTCTGATTGACAAAGTCCATAATCTCTACTTCAAGACGATTAATTCGGTCAAGTTCTTCTGCCGTAAAGAAAATTTGAGGGTAATTTTCTTCTACTAGATATGGAGCATATACCTCTTCAATATCTCGTAAACGTTGTTTCGCACGAGGTTCCATATCAACAACTGTTCCAAAGTGTTCAGCTAACACAACAACTGGACCATTCGGAGCGACTCTTTGACGAAGTTCTCCCATAGATACGCCTTCTTCTAACTCCATGTTCACTAACATGCCATTTTCATCTTCTTCATAAATAGTACCAATTGGCCCCCAACTAATTTGGGCAGACATCTTTGGCTCATATAACTGATCTACCCAACGCATCGTAATCTCTGGATGCTTGTTCGCTGATGTAATGACAAATTCGGCTCTTCCGTACTCTGAATAGTTGGAACGGCCAACCATCTTATGTCCATTTGGTCCCTCTAATGGTGGCAAAAGTACATAATCATCAGCACGTTCTGGTCCGACAATTTCTTCTGACTCCCACCATATATACGATCCTAGAGTTTCTGGATTTGTCTTCCCTTTTGCAAAATATTGACTCACATCTTGAGTGAAAGATTCTGGATCTATTAATCCTTCTTCAACCCAACCATGAAAATATTCGATTGCTTCTTTATACTCAGGTTGAACAACTGTAAAAATCACTTCCCCATCACGAACAATTCGGTGATCGACGTTGTCTGGAATTCCAAATGCAGCAAACATATCACCAAAGTTTCCAGTCCAAAAGTTATGCATATAACTTAATGGAATGACATCATCTTTGCCTGTTCCGTTAGGATCTTGGTCTCTAAAAGCTCTTAATACATCACCATACTCATCAAGCGTAGTTGGCATATCAAGTCCTAAATTATCCAACCACGTTTTATTAATCGATGTGAAGTTTGGAACTGCGCTTAAGCCCATCTCTTCTGCTCTTGGCAACGAGTAGATATGTCCGTCCGGTGCAGTAACCATGCTCTTTAACTCAGGTCTTTGTTCGAATATCTTTTTCAAATTAGGAGCGTATTCTTCAATTAAATCTTCCAATGGAATAATAGAACCCGCTTGACCGTACTTAACAAGTTCATGATCTGTGAATTGTGCGTTATAGAAAGCATCCGGAAGATCATTACTAGCTAACATGAGATTCTTTCTTTCTTCATAGCCTTCACCAGGAATATTGTTCCAATTAATATGAACGTTTGTCATTTCTTCTAAAGTTTGAATAATTTCCATTTCATTATAGTCTGGTGCAAGTGGGGCTTTAGGAGAAACAAAAGTTAAGGTCACTTTTTCTTCTACAATTGGTAGACCTTCTGTATTAAATTCACTAGTTAGTTGCGCTTCTTCATTCGATTTTGCTTCATCGCTTCCTGCTTCATTAGAACAAGCCATAAACATAAGCATTATTGTCACGATTAACATACAAACACCTAATCTTTTAACCATTAAAAACTCCCCCTGTATTCGTTTTATTCGTTTCAAAAACCATAAGTCAAAGAGCTATGGACATCACCTCCTCAAAGGAACCGCTTTTCAAGTCAATCCATACGCTATTTTAATAAAGACTTATGCATATAATCGATTACGTAAATGCAACTCATTTCTTTTATAGTTGTGAAGAAGCCATTGTAAGTTAGAGTCATTTTAATAAACGGCTCCTACTTTTTTAAAGGCTTCATAACAAGATACATAAACGAGATAACTAACAAGGCTTGTGATAAAAATCATCATAATTGGAATTTGATATATTAGGTATCCTGTAATAAATAATAGAGCCAAACTTAGAATCGTATATTTAATTTGACTAACCGCAATAAAAAATGAATTTTGGATTAGCTGAATCATTGGTAACTCAAAATGAACCGTAACTGGAATAAGGTAGGCCGATGTAGTAGCAAATAGCAAGAGAATGAATCCAATTACTACTGTCATAACTAAACCAACTATTGAAGCTGTAGGCTGAAGTAATTGGATATTAGTAAATAAAATGACTGTCAAAGGTGTCCAAATGATCGTTAAGCCTACACTAACTTTGAAATTCTTAACAAAGTGTTGAAAAAACGGCTTTATGACACCTACTTCTTTCTTCATGTGCCAATCTCGTATCACTCCAAACATTGCTATTGTTGAAGGAAAGAATGTAATAACAGGTAAACAAGCGAGGAGCCAAAGCAAATTTAATAGAAAGAAATTTACACTTACTTCAGCAATACGATATAATTTCGAATCTAAAACTTTCATTCTACTTAGCCTCCTTCTACGTTCATTCTTCCTTCAACAAACGATCATGAATTAGCCTTTTATCCCGCCAATCATAACGCCTTGAACAAAGTATTTTTGAATAAATGGATATACGATTAATAGTGGCAAGCTTCCAACAATAATAACTCCATATTTAATAAGGTCTGCTATTCGTTGTTGAGCTGCTACAGACTCTAGATCACTTACCATTGTAGCTGCTGCTTCATTTTGAATTAAGATATTACGCAAGATTAGTTGAAGCGGATATAAGCTTTCGTTATTCAAATAAATCAAGGCATCAAAATATGAATTCCAATGACCAACAGCATAAAAGAGTACCATAACTGCAATGATAGGTTTTGATAGTGGTAAAACAATCTTTGTAAAAAACTTTGTGTTCGAACATCCGTCAACCTTAGCCGCCTCTAACATTTCATCAGGTATGGTAGCTTGAAAGAATGTTCTCGCCACAATAATGTTCCAAATCGCAACAGCTTTTGGAATAATCATCGCCCACATCGTGTTGACCATTCCTAAATTTTGAACAACCAGGTATGTTGGGATTAGTCCACCTGAGAAAAACATCGTAAATACAAACATAATCATGAAGAAATTACGACCATAAAAATCCTTTCTCGATAACGCATAAGCAGCAGTTAATGTAAGAGCTACATTTAAGATGGTTCCCAGGACTGTATAAATAATTGTATTTTTGTATCCAGTCCATATTTTCCCATCTGAAAAGATTCTACTATAACCTTCAAAGGTAATTTCAACTGGATATAACCAAACATCACCGGCAAATATTCGATCAGGATTACTAATAGATGCAATTACAATAAAATACAATGGGTAAAGTATGGCAAGCAACATTAAAGTAAGTAGTGTAATGTTCACAGCATCAAAAATCTTATCTTCTCTTGAACGTCTAATTTTTGTTATATTCATTTCATCCACCCCCTGCTACCATAAACCGTTACCTGATAGACGTTTTACTACTCTATTTACATACCATAACAACACTAGATTAATAATGGCATTGAATAAGCCAACCGCTGCTGCAAAACTATATTGAGCTTGTTGTAGACCAACTTTATACACATATGTTGGAATAATCTCTGCTGAACTTTGATTGAGTGGAGTCTGCAATAGATAAGCTTTCTCAAACCCTATATTCATGATATTACCTACTGATAAAACTAGTAATATCATCGCGATTGGAAGGATAGCTGGTATATCAACGTGTATAATTCGTTGAAATTTATTCGCTCCATCCATAACTGCAGCTTCATGAAGTTCAGGACTTACTGCTGCTAAAGCAGCAAGATAAATAATAGCAGCCCATCCTGTTTCCTGCCAAACACTTGAACCAACATACAAGGGTTTGAACCAAGAAGCTTCAGCTAAAAATCTAATAGGATCCATCCCAAATAACAATAATATATTGTTAACGATCCCATTGTTTGAGAAAAATACGTAGACCATACCGACTAAAACAACGACTGATATAAAATGAGGTGCATAGATGACAGTTTGAACAAACTTTTTATAACGTTTGAAAACTAATTGGTTTAACATTAAAGCGACAATAATTGGTAAGGGAAAGGTTAAAAGAAGTTGTAACACACTAAGTGAAAATGTATTGTAAATCAAATTCCAGAACTGATAAGAATCAAAGAAGCGAATAAAATGGTCAAACCCTACCCACGGACTCCCTGTAATCCCTAATCCTGGTGAGTAATCTCGAAATGCAATCTGTACCCCATACATTGGTATGTAATGGAAGATGATAAAGTAAAGTAATGTAGGGAATAGGAATAAGTAAAGCTCCCAATTCTGTTTAATTTGTTTCCACCGTTTGTTTTTCCTTGGTTTTGACGGTTCAGGTTTCGTTACTGAAGTTATTGGAACCTGTTCTATCTGAGGTGACATTTCTGCTCTTTTCAACGCTGGTTTCATCTTGACTCCCTCCCTAATAATAAATTACTTATTGTCATGGGCAGTGGTTTATTTAATCTTTAATCATAAAAAAATTAATACGTAATCGATTAACCAACCTATAAATTTACAGTCATTAGTTACACTTTATTTAAATCACAAGTAAATGTAACCGCATACAAAAGAGAAAATCGATTACGTAACGATTAATAATCTTAAAATACAATAAATTCTGAAAAAAGTCAATTGGATTATTTAAGAGTAAATCTTAATTTTGAAATTAACTAGTACTGTTACAGATTTATTAATACTCTCTCTATTATTTAGCTCTTTTTCTAACAGTAATAATGAAGTTTTTATTCCCATGTACTTTTTAGAGTATATAACTCTAAAGTGACAATTTTCACTTCACCATTCACAACATAAAACTCCATTTCCTTACTTTGATCTTCAGGAAAAACTAAATCTGTGATTACTGCTTCACCATCATTAAAAAATACTTCTACGGAGGATTTATCAACGAAAAGGTGCAATTTAAAAGTTTCTTGACTATTGTTTAATTGGAATGAATGTCTCCCCTTAAACTGATTACTAAATTCATGTTCTCCAGCATTTTCACGATCAACAAATAAGACATTATTCAAAACGTTATAACCAATAGCTGTCTCCTCTTTATTTGAAGATTGCCTTACTTTAAATCCAAACTCATCTGCAGTTAGGTTTTCTATTTCTACTACTATTTCAAATGTATTTTCTTTTTGACCCGCTAAAACATTTGCGTCTCCATTAACATATTGATTTCTAATAACATATTGATCTAGGCGTAGTGATTTCAATTCCGCTATCGGCTTTTGAAAAAGCTTTATCAAACCGTTCTCCATTTTTCTAAGTTCAACTTCACGGGGAATGGACATCGCACTACGCCAAGGACTCGTCGGCAGCTCATTAGCATACTTCCAATTACTCATCCATGCCATCCAAATTCTCCTTCCGTCTTTTTTAGGTATATCTGAAAAGGATTGAGCAGCGTAAAAGTCTTTCCCATAATCTACCCAATTAACTTCATTTGGACTATTTTCATTATGAAAGGTGACCCCATCAAATTCACCAATAAAGTACTGACCGCCAGAACCACCTGCAATAGCTCCATCGCCTAAATCAACTTGCAAAACCCATTTATTGTTGGCCGGTTCGCCATCTACGGACAATTGAAATAAGTCTGGACATTCCCAAACACCGCCATGTGCCCCCTCATCATTTCCAAACTCACTTAAATAAGTCCAGTCCATTAAATTATTTGATCCATAAAGCATAACTTTTTGACCTGCTGCAAGCACCATAATCCACTTATTTGTTTCATAATGCCAAAAAACCTTAGGATCTCTAAAATCCTTAATTCCTATATTGGGGATCACAGGGTTACCATAATATTTCACCCATGTTCTACCTTTATCCTTACTAAAAGCAATACTTTGGGATTGCACTTCTTCTTTGCAATGAGTAAAAATTGCCACTAATCCTTCATTTCCATGAAAGAACCCAGAAGTATCATTCCAGCCTACAACAACACTTCCCGAAAAGATGGTTCCCAAGTCATCTGGTTCAAGTGCGATAGGTAAATGTTTCCACGTAATCATATCCTTACTAACTGCATGGCCCCAATGCATGGGTCCCCACTGAAGTCCACCAGGATGGTATTGGTAAAACAAATGATATTCACCGTCGTAATACACCATCCCATTTGGGTCGTTCATCCAATTTTTCTTGGGTGTAAAATGAAATTGCGGGCGATATTTCTCTGAATAAAATTGAGTATTGTTATAAGTTTTATTTAAAACTGACATGGCAAACACTCCTATCAATTATGTTTTTAGGCTTAATTGAACTTGTTTTAAACTAGGCAAAGTCGATATTGCTCCCCTTCATTCTAGTCGCTATCTTATTACTCTTTTATTCAGGCTAAAATAAACATCACCCCCTTTTAAATAAAACGTAATCGATTACGTTTTATTTAAAAGGAGACAATCTCCTTTTATATCGATTCTCGTGAGATAAAATTAGTAGGTAATAAAATATTTTCTTCTCCTTTTTTCTCTCCCTCTTCAATCCTTTTTAATAATATGTTTACTGCTTTTTCACCCATCTCATAAGATGGTTGCTCGACCACCGATAATGGAGGTGTAGTAATTTTCATCCAATCATAATCATCAAAACCTATAATAGCAATATCACCTGGAATTAATATGTTAGATTCGTTGAGGAATTTAAGCGCCCCCATTGTCATAACATTGTTAGAAACAAATATCGCTGTAACCCCTTCTTCATTCACTAACTCTTCTGCTAGCTTATACCCTTCACTAAAACCGGGTGCTCCTTCTTTAATAAGCGATTGGTCCACTTGAATGCCGTACTCTTCAAGCGCTTTCATATAACCTGTTAACCTGTCGTTACTAGTTGATATTCCTAAGTGACCAGTAATAAAACCAATTTTTTGGTGACCTTTTTCTAACAGAGTACTTACAGCTTCAAAAGTACCAAGGTATCCATCAGACATAACAATATCACCATTATACCCCTCAGGTTTACGATCAATAAAAACAACAGGATAATCACCAGCGAAAGCGTCCTCATACTCACTATATTTAGAAGCTGTCGGGGCTATTATTAAACCATCAATTAACTGTGTATTGAATAGTTTAATCTGATCAATTTCCGTTATTAGATCTTCATGAGAATTCCCCAAGATTAGATTATAACCTTTCTTTTTCACAATAGCTTCTATCCCATTAGCTATTGACATAAAAAAGAAGTTTGAAGTGTCCGTATACACCATAGGGACAATGAGACCAATAATCATGGATTTTCGACTTCGTAAACTTTTAGCGACTAAATTCGGCTTATAATCTAATTGCTTCATTGCTTGATAAACTTTCACTTTTGTAGATTCTGAAACATACCTTGTTCCATTGATCACATGAGATACGGTTGCGGTTGAAACATTAGCAGCTTTAGCTACATCTTTAATTCTAGCCATAAACCTTCTCCTTTGAAGCGCTTTCTTTTAGGTGTTTGAAATTCACGTAATCGTTTAACTGAATATTATAACAAAGGTTTCGTCCTGTCAAACAAATTTTCAAACAAAAGATCTTTTTTCCAAAGGTGGAAAATTTTTTACGTATACTTCCCTAACCTTATGACATTATTACTTTAAAAACATCCCGCTCACTCTAAACAAATTAATTTTACTTATTTAAATTTTAAAAACTAAAATAATATATTAACTATTCTAATAAATTATTGTATAATCTCATAATGATGAAATTTTTATAGATTAGGAGAAAAAGTATGAAACGTTTTGGACTTTTGCCTCGTATTATTTTGGCAATCATTATTGGGATTATTATTGGTAAAGTAGCGCCTGATTGGACCGTAAGAGTGCTCGCTACGTTTAACGGACTGTTCGGGAATTTCTTAGGCTTTATCATTCCTCTAATTATTATAGGATTTATCGCACCTGGAATAGCTCAATTAGGAAAGGGAGCAGGAAAACTATTAGGGATCACTGCTGGAATTGCATACCTTTCTACCATCACAGCTGGTTTATTAGCCTTTTTTGCTACTTCTTCCATTTACCCTAATATTTTGCAGGTTGATGGTTTTCTAGCAAGTTTTGAAAATCCTGAGGAAGGCTTACTCTCCTCATTTTTCACAGTTGAAATGCCTGCTATCATGGGTGTAATGTCCGCATTACTCCTAGCGTTCTTGTTAGGATTAGGGGTGACATTCGTAAAAGGAGATACACTAACAAATGTTTTAGTTGAGTTCCGTGGAATTATTGAAAAGGTTATTACTGCTGTCATTATTCCATTATTGCCAGTCCACATCCTTGGCATTTTTGCGAATATGTCAAAAGCTGGACAAGTAGAAACAATCATGTCTGTTTTTGCGAAAGTGTTTATCTTAGTTATTATTCTTCATTTAGTTATGTTGGTATTACAATATACTGGTAGTGGAATCTTAAATAAAAAGAATCCTATCTCAATGATGAAAGGTATGCTTCCTGCCTACTTTACGGCACTGGGAACACAATCATCTGCCTCAACGATACCAGTAACATTAAGAGAAACGAAGAAAATAGGGGTACGTGAAAGAATAGCAGATTTCACAGTCCCTTTACTTGCTACCGTTCATTTATCAGGTAGTACGATTACACTCGTCAGCTGTTCTATGGCAATTATGTTTCTGATGGGAGACACACCTACAATCGGTTCTGTTCTACCATTTATCCTCATGCTAGGTATTACAATGGTTGCTGCTCCAGGAGTTCCAGGTGGTGCAGTTATGGCTGCTTTAGGTTTGCTAGAAACGATGCTTGGCTTTGACCAAACGATGATCACGCTTATGATTGCACTATACCTTGCACAAGATAGCTTTGGTACAGCTTGTAATGTTACCGGTGATGGAGCTATTTCAGCTTCTGTTGATCGGATTAATAAGATGACGAGTTAGGGGTTATTTTCACTCTATCCGACTTTTAAATTACTAAATAAGAAAAGCATTTGGCTTCCAGGTGCTTTTCTTATGCATTGATGTGAAAAATAGTGTGATAGTATTCAATTTATTATATGGAGGTGGCAATGTTCATAGCTTTGCCCTTACTTTCACAAGCACTCTCGTAAATCCATGGTAAAATACCCTTAGAAGTAAACAACAAAAAGAGAAAAAGAACAGGGAGAGAAACACAAATGAAACGGAAAATTTCTGTTATTGTTGGATTAGCTTTCGTTGCCATTGCTGTGTACTTTTTTACGGGAAACAGTGAAAGTGCAACAACAGATTATGACGTTGATAATATCAAGGAATTGGTACACGATTACAGCGTAGGCAACATTACAAATCAGTCCGCTTCGATCACGTCGCATGAACTGATTGTCACTGACAGTGATGGGACCAAAGTAAGCTATGACCTACCTGAGGATGAATTCTTTTTATCAATTGCGCCATATGTCAATGAAACCCACCCTTGACACAATCATAACTTGACAGGTTGTCAAGGAGAAATCGTGAACGAAGAATTTAATGTATACATTGAAGATATGGATGGAAATGTTTTAGTAGATGAAACAATGACCTCTCTAGCAAATGGATTTATTGATTTGTGGCTGCCACGAGAAAAAACGTACCATGTAACGATTACACATGGCGATAGAACAGCTGAGTCGGAACTTTCTACGTTTGAGGGAGACGAGACTTGCATTACAGATATGCAGTTGAAGTAACACAAAAGCACCTAGTGATTAGGTGCTTTTGTGTTTTGAACACGTTTATACCGATTAAACCTCAAACAACTCCCCTTCAATCAAACCAACCATTTCAATTTTGGCTCCTTCATTATACACATTCCCTACTATGGTGTGTTGAATCGAGACAATCGAATTCTTCTTTAGATATAGGTCGCCTATTAATTTTCCATCTAAGCAAAGTTTGGCTCCCGGTAATACAGTAAGATTTCCGTTGAATATTCCTGTTAATAAGGTATCGCATTCTACTACCAAATCCTCTTCTAGACCATTCGTACTAATCAGTTTCATGGTATCCCTCCTTAACTAAAATTGCTCTTTAATAAAGTCTGGGACTTCATCGTCAGGGAAAGTTTGGAAGTCTGGATACATATGCTGATGATAGTAAAAGGCAACAATGTAGGTTCCCTGACTGCTCCAAGATGATGTTCGCAGCAGTTCTTCAAGTTGTTCTGCATCGTTAATTCGTAACGTGTCATCACGACTTTCAAGGGTATGATCTAGATTATTTTCGTGAATATATTCGTAAACACTGCTATGATCATCGTTTTTAATAACAATCGCATAGGCTATGTCATCAGCCGTCATTCTTGCTTGATCTAACAGACCCTTTTGTTCGAGCCACTCTTCAATTTGAACATATGACTTTTTCCATTGAGAGCGAATTCGTTGGTTATTTGTCCATAAATATTCAACTTCTGCCCATGGAGCGCGATATTCATGGCTTTCTTCATACGACTCCTCTTCGATTTCCGTTTGTAAGAGTTGATGAAATTCATTCATTTCATCGGGGTCAGTAAGAACTAGCCTTTTTCCGCCTTGTGGTACGTTTAGTGCAATTCGATCTAACTGGGAAAGGTCTTCGACAGCAAGAACAGGGTTTTGGTTTTGTTTGTATTCTTGTGATTCCACAATTGGTTTATATAAACTTTCATATTGTTCTGCAGGAATACGATATTGTCTTACTATTCTCTCTCCATTTTTCAACTCATAACCAAATGCCACCAGACGGGTCTCTTCATTATTCTCTCGAATAGACGGCTTATCTGCAATAAGTTGTTCGTGGAAAGAGAGAATGTTTTTAATGTTAATCTCATCTTGATAAAAATAGTTAGGCCTAATTTCTCTCTCATAGCCATCAAAATAGCGTTCTTCATTGTCATCTAAAAAATGGACAGTGTCTGCAAAATAGATTTGATGTACTTCATCAATACTTGGGATATTTTTTTCAAAACCGATTACATCCATTTGAATGAAGAAACCAAAGATGATAACAGATACAGCATAAATGGCATAGCCTTTCCATTTCGTAAAGACTCTCCAGCTTTTTTCTAAAATCATCACGGCAAGAAAATAGCCAATGACAGATGCCGTTACATACCCAAAAACAATCCAACCTGGGGCATCGTTTGTAGTAGCCCCAAAGTATAATCCACCGACTAACATCGTACAGAATGTCACACCATATTTAAAAATAGGTTGTAACGGTCGAAACGCGATCGCTTGAGTAGCGGCTTCGACATTCCTTTTTCTATACATCCACAAGGAACAAAGGTAGAAAAAGATGATAAAAAGGAGATAGCCAACAAATTCTAGCGCTGTTAGTGATGTATGTGTCAATTCATTCACACGTACAAAAGGGACAAGCCTATCTACATTTTGGTTTAAATAGTAATCCGCAGACAACCCATACCATGAGAATTGGAGATTCATAAGAACAAGTATGGATATCCCAGCAGGAAATAGAAACATTATATAGATAAGAGCACCTTGCAACACAGACATCCCTGTTAGCATCGCAACAAACACACCTGCAATAAAGACAAATATATTAAAAAATGAAGTCCATGCCACCCATTCTAAGATAGCTTGAAAAGATAATAGTTCTTGTAATGGCATAACGCTTCCTAAAATTAATAGAACAATGCCTGTTAATAGAACAGGTACAAGCAAAATAAAAACACCTAGGATGACATGCAAATGATAAAGAGCTTCCCTTTTTATCGGTAAACTGTGCATGTAGTCACTAGAGAGCTTAACTTGCATATAACGAAAAATAAAAATAGAAAGCAAGACAGGCATTAAGAACAACAAAAACACTTGAAAAGCGTTTGAAATGGCGAATAAGCTTGTCGAGTCCCTTACAAAAATATGATGAAAATGCCCATCTCTTGAATAAGCCATTAAAATTTGTAATGGCAAAGCAAAAAGCAGGCAAAGGAAATAGGCAATTCCGACCCATCCGACACTTCTTAAATCTTGAATCATGATCCCCCGATTAAACGAGAATGTTTTCGATAGCATAGCCGACATCCCTCATTTCATAAATAAAAATCTCTTCTAGAGTGAGTGGTAAAATATCAAATAGAACAGGGTGGAACGTATCGATATGAGAGGTTACCTTATCCTGCTTCCCTCTAACAATATATAAACGCACACTCCCACGTTCTTCCTTATACAAAATATCAAATCCATGTAAGAAAACAGCTGGTACTTCTTGCTTGAAGGCAACCTGAATCTTATGAACATCCGATTTTAAATCATCCAAATCTTTTTCAATCCGTAGTTGACCATGATGCAAGATCCCCACCTGATCACATAGATCTTCTACTTCACGTAAGTTATGAGAAGAAATTAAGATTGTCATTTCGCGATCAGCAACATCTTGAACTAGCAAGTTTTTCACCTTTTGCCGCATTACGGCATCAAGACCATCAAAAGGTTCGTCTAAAATTAAGATGTCTGGCATCGTTGATAACGTAAGCCAAAAAGATACTTGTCTTTGCATTCCCTTTGACAGACGGTGTACCTTTTTGTTGACATCAATGTTGAAAACATCTTTTAAACTCTGAAACCGTTCCTCGTTCCAATTAACATACATACTTTTATAAAACTGTGCAGCTTGTTTAATCGTTGAGTTCGGGAAGAAAAATAACGAATCAGCAAGAAATATAATCCTTTGTTTCCATTGAACATTTTCAAAGATTGGCTCTCCACTAATCAAAATTTCTCCTGAATCTTGCTTATAAATACCGGCAATCATTTTTAATAACGTTGTTTTCCCTGCACCGTTTGAACCAAGCAGACCGTAGATAGATCCTTTTTTAATATGAAGATTGATACCTTGAACGGCTTCGAGATCATCAAATCCTTTTTTAATGTTCTTCACTTCAATCATGTTCTTCTCCTCCTTTCACCGATTTTTCTGCTATATCAAGTAAAGATAAAATATCTTCTTTCTTCATTCCTAAATACATGGCTTCCGATAACAGTTTAATCAGTTCTTGTTTCATTTTTTTCACCTTTTCCTCATTTATTGTTTCTGATTGAGGGGCTACAAATTTCCCTTTACCTGGAATCGAATAAATGTAACCTTGATGCTCTAGCTCCCGATATGCTTTTTGAATTGTATTTGGATTAATCGTTAATTGTTGCGAGAGAACTCTTACAGATGGCAGCTGCTCATCAGGTTGATAAACTTCGTGAATTATCAGCTCTTTCAATTTCTCAACTAACTGTTCATAAATCGGCTTCCTGCTACGAGTATCTAACTGAAACATGGCTTCCCCCTTTCTAGGCTGTCGACATTTGTACTAACTGAACTAACTGTACTATTTAACATAATACAGTTTTAATTATATATAAATTGGCTGGTTTTGCAATACTTTTCCAATAAATAAATCATTTTGATAACTGGCGCTAGCCTAATACTATTCCCCCAAACTTTGCTTAAAGGAATAACGTAATAGTATTGATATCTTCTCGTATTTGCCTAAATTAATGATCGACTTCAGCCGATAACATAACTTGTTTTTATTCCCAGTGTTACATTCTAAAAATCAAAAAACAGTGGAAATCTAGTAGCATAATAAGGTAATAAAACCTTTTCAACTTCCTAGATACCACTGCTTTTTTTGGTATTTCATCTATACTCTCGCTTAGATGTTGTATTACACTCCTGCATAGGATAAAAATCCTCCATCAACTGGAACGGTAATTCCTGTAATGAAGCCTGACATATTTTCATCTGACAGCCAAATTAATGTTCCAAGTAAATCTTCGGGCGTGCCGAATCTTTGCATCGGAGTATGAGCTAATATTTTGTGAGAGCGCTCTGTTAAGGAGCCATCTTCATTCGTCAACAATCTTTTATTTTGTTGTGTAAGGAAAAATCCAGGTGCAATTGAATTGACTCTAATCCCAACTTCAGCCATATGTACCGCTAACCATTGTGTGAAATTATCAATACCTGCTTTTGCCGCACTATAAGCTGGCACCTTCGTCATAGGAGACGGAGCACTCATCGAAGACATATTAATAATGGTTGTTCCTTTTTTATTTATCATTTTCTTTGAAAATACTTGAGTTGGAATAATCGTACCAATTAAATTTAAATTGAAGACAAATTGAAAGCCTTCTGTCGTTAAGTCGAAAAATGTATTTAGTTCCTTATTATCGAGATCCTCTGGTTTTAACGTTTCATTCGTTGTTGAACCATCAGGATGATTCCCACCAGCACCATTTATTAAAATATCACATTCACCGAGCTGTTCTGAAATGAGGGCTTCTGCTTCTTTCACACTTTCAACATCTAGGACGTCACAAGATACAGCCAGAGCCGTACCACCATTTTCACGTATTTCGTGTTCGACTAGCTTTCCTTTTTCAAGCTGGCGATTTAATATCGCAACCTTTACACCTTGCCTGCCAAGTTCTTTGGCCATCGCTCCACATAATACACCACTTCCCCCAGTAATAACCGCTACTTTTCCTTTCAAATTTTCATTGATTGGTAACATAACGCTTCCTCCTTTTTTGTTTGTTCAAGCAAATCCCATATACCCCATAAATACATAATTCCTAGCCCACGATCATAGAGCCCATAACCAGGTCTACACTTCTCTCCCCAAATATGACGACCATGATCCGGTCTTGCATATCCTGTAAATCCGATTTCATGATAGGCTTTCATAATTTCCAGTATATCAACGGTACCATCAGATGAACGATGTGACGTTTCTATGAAATCTCCATTCTCATATGTTTTGACGTTTCGAATATGAGCAAAATGAATTCTGCCTGCAAACTCTCTTACCATTTCAGCTACATCATTTGTAGGGTTTGCTCCTAAAGATCCACTACATAAAGTCAATCCATTAGCAGGGCGATCAACAAGATTTAAGAAGCGTTGAATGTTCTCTTTGTTAATGATAATTCTTGGCAAACCAAAAACAGAAAACGGAGGGTCATCTGGATGAATGGCCATTTTAATATTATTTTCTTCGGCAAAAGGAATGATTTCTTCTAAAAAGTATTGCAAGTTCGCCCATAAATCCTCTTCTGACACATCTTTGTATTGTTCAAAAAGCCTAGATAAGGATTGGAGTCTCTCAGGTTCCCAACCAGGCATTGTAAGTGTTGAGTTTCCGGCGATTTCTTTTACTAATTCCATCGGATCAAGATCTTCAATCTTGGCATTCTCGAAAAAGAGGGCTGTTGATCCATCTTCTAATTCTTTAAATAGGTCAGTTCGAGTCCAATCAAATACCGGCATAAAGTTATAACAAATGACCTTCACGCCAACTTGAGCCAACCTCTCAATTGTTCTTTTATAGTTATCAATATAGCGGTCTCTTGTCGGTAATCCCAGTTTAATATCCTCATGTATATTAACGCTCTCAACGACATCGATGTTAAAGCCATGTTGATTTGCTAAACTTTTCACTTCCATAATGCGATCTAACGGCCATTCTTCTCCTGCTGGAATATCATGAAGTGCCCAAACTATTCCCTCTACCCCTGGGATTTGTTTTACATGCTCTAAAGGGATTATGTCATTTCCTTCCCCAAACCACCGAAACGTCATTTTCATCGTTTTGTAACTCCTTCCTATCTACTTGTTCTAATCCTAGATAGTTTTCTATATTTAAATAGCTAATGTCTTTTACTATCTTTCCTAATTGTTTAAAATCAGCCGGATATTCTCCATTTTCAACCCACTTACCGATTACATTGCAAAGTATTCTCCTAAAATATTCATGTCTAGTATAGGAAAGAAGACTTCTAGAATCCGTAAGCATCCCAACAAAGTTAGACAATACCCCAACATTGGCTAACGTTTTAATTTGGTCTTCCATGCCATCACGCTGATCATTGAACCACCAAGCCGTTCCAAATTGAATCTTTCCTGGTACTTCATTTTGAAAATTACCAGCTAATGTGGCCACCATATAATTATCACGAGGATTTAAACAATACAATACGGTCTTTGGCAAACTATTACTTTTTTCTAACTTATCTAACAACTTAGCTAGATCTTGCGCATACGTAAAGTCGGCAATGGAATCAAATCCCGTGTTAGGTCCTACTTTTTCTATCATTTTTGTATTTACATTTCTAAGTCCACCAATATGCAGCTGCATAGCCCACCCCTTCTTAGCATAAAGTTGCCCTAAATAGACCATAAGTGCTGATTTGTATTGCACCACTTCTTCTTCATTGATTATTTCATTTGCTAGCGCTTTATTAAAAATCGTTTCTATATCAGATTCATGAGAGGTTCTATAGAAAGATGAATCTAATCCATGATCTGATAAACGGCATCCAACATCATGAAAATAATTCACTCGATCTTCCAATGCCTTCTTAAAATCTTGATAGGTAGCAATGTTTCTCTTTGAAACCAACTCAAGCTCTTTTACCCAATCGCTAAAAGAGTTCTTTTCAATATTTAATGCTCCGTCCGGACGAAACGTAGGCAAAACCTTGACAGAAAAAGTTGGATCTTCTTTTAGCTGCTTATGATAAAAAAGAGAGTCTACAGGATCATCAGTTGTACATAACGCCTTCACTTTAAATTGATTAATGATCTCTTTTGCTGTCAAATCACCTGTTTGCAATTCTTTATTACATGTTTCCCATATGAACTCCGCCGTTTCTGGGGTCAGAACTTCATTAATCCCAAAGCAACGCTGCAGCTCGAGATGAGTCCAGTGATAAAGAGGGTTTCCTATAAGGTTTGGAACCGTCTCTGCCCATTTTAGAAACTTATCTTTAACACTTTTTTCACCTGTCACATACTCTTCAGAAACTCCATTTGCTCGCAATGCTCTCCATTTATAATGATCATCACCAAGCCATACTTCTGTGATTGTAAAAAACCTTTTGTTCTCTGCTATTTCTTTTGCTGAAAGGTGGCAATGATAATCAATTATCGGCATATCTTTTGCATAGTCATGAAATAACCTCTTTGCCGTTTCCGTTTCTAACAAAAAGTCCTGATTCATAAATGAATTCACTTAATCACCTCAGTTATCAAGTTTTATCGCCTTAAAGACAGCGCTTTCAATTGTTGTAGCAAACAACCAGCTACCTGGCTATTTGACCTATTTAAAATACATAGGATAAACGTCTTTTAATTTTCCCTGATCTTCATTCACTAACGTTAGATGCTCTTTTATGATCATTTTAGCTTTGTTCGCATTCTTTTCTCGAATTGCATGAATCATATCCTCATGTTGTTGTAAAATTGTATCGCAATTATGTTTTTCTGTTAGACTAAGCATTCTAACTCGGTTTAAGTGAACATTCATTTGTAGGATGATATTCCAGATCCTTTTCTTTCCACAACCTTCAGATATGGTTTCATGAAACTCTTCATCAAGCTCAAAAAACTTCTTATAATCCTTCACTTCAACACATCGCTTTTGCATATAAAAATTAAACTCTAGTCTCTGCAAATACTCTGGTGTGAAGACGCTGCACGCTAATTCTATGGCAGCTCTTTCTAAATGCTCACGAATAAAACGAGCTTCCTCAACATGTTTTAAATCGATTAGCGCAACAAATGACCCTCTTTGGGGGAAGACTTCTAATAATTCATCCTGTACTAGCTTCACAAATGCTTCTCTGACAGGGGTTCTACTCACTTGAAGCATATCTGAGATTTCTTTCTCTGAAATGTTTAACCCAGGTTCAAGTTTCAATGAGATAATGTTTTCACGTAAAATGGTATAAACATAATCGCGTGTTGAAGCGAATTTATTTCTTTCATCCAGTTCCAAAATCACATTGCTACACCTCCTTAGCTCTAGACTACCATACAAGTGTACTTGTATGGTAGTCTAGAGTATTTACAACAACCTACATCTTTTCAGGAACTCGTGTAATATGTGGATCTGTAAAGATGTCGTATTCATCCCTGCTTGTAGTGGAAAACTCCGATACAATCGCCCCCTCTTCGCTCGATTGAAACCAGTGAAGAGTATTAGGAGAGATCGTATATTGATCCCCAGGGTGTAATTCAATTTCATGAAAGACCGTGTAATAATCTTTGCTAGGACTTGGAATTTTTGCCTTTATGTTCTTTGTAGGCTCACCTTCCACGTACAAATATACCTTCCCATAACGGCAGCGAAATGTCTCTGTTTTTCCTGCATAATCATCAACTGGTGGATGTTTGTGTTCAGGACAAGTTTGTAGTGGAAAAAGTACCAACTCCTTTGCACAATAATACTCATTATTTATATACGTTATTAATTCTAGCCCTTGTCGTTCTAGGTCATTTAATCCAAAATCCGCAACCTCTATTTTTTTTTGTTCTACACTAGTCAATGTAATTTTCGCTTGTTTAAAATATCTCATTGTTTTTAATTGTGCTTTTTGATAATCACTTACATTTAACATTTTCTCTCTCCCTGCAACGTAAAAAGCTTACATATAAAATATAAGTTTTAAATTATAGATCAGCTGAATAATTCCCACCTGTTGTTATTTTATTGTTTGTGAAATTCTCTATACTGTTTTTCTTTTCATAAAAATGAATGGCTTGCTTCAGGACGCCATCCCTTGTATAAAAAGGACTGTCATCTTTTAAAGGTAATTTCACAGACTCCCCAAAGCTAGAAGATTGATAAATGGCCGTTATGAGTTCTAGTGTTTGGCGACCTTGGACTCCATCAACGAGAACGTCCTTTTTCCCTTCCACAGCAAGGAGTACATCATGAATTTGTCCTGTGTGCCCTTCATACTGAAGTGCTGGATGATCTTCATATACTTGCTGAATCTTTAATTCTAGTTCTTTATCTTCTACAGGGAAACCATTTTCTTGTGCTGTAGAGGCTTTTAGCTTCCAAGGTACAGAAACTCGCGCATTCTTTCCCTGAAAAATCAATTGTTGTTCTTCTCCATGATGAACAACTGAACTCGTCACTTGGGCTAAACTCCCATTAGCATAGCGGCAAATGGCAATCGATAAGTCCTCTACTTCTGCATTATCATGAGATGTATTAGTGGATACAGCTGTTACTTCCTTTGGCATTCCGTTCATCCATTGAAAAATATCAATATGATGAACAGCATGATTTAACGTACAACCTCCTCCTTCTTTCTCCCATGTACCTCTCCACCATAAATCATAATAACTATGTCCTCTCCACCAGAAGGAATCAATTTGACTATGAACGATCGGTCCCATCAGCTTTGATTCAAGGACGTGCTTTAGCTTCATCATTGGTGTCCCAAAACGATTTTGCGCGACAACTGATAATACCTTTTGATTTCTTCTTGCTGCCTCATTCATGGCATCACATTCTTCTAAAGAAGAGGCCATTGGCTTCTCAACAAGTACATTTTTCCCAGAGTTTAATAGAGCAATTGCTGTTTCGGCATGTGTGTACGGCGGGGTACAAATAGAAACTAAATCAATATCTGTGCGTTCCACTATGTCCTTGATATCTCCATAAATATTGACATTTAAGTTGAAATTATTTGCTTGTTTTTCAGCTTTTTCTGGATAGATATCGCATAATGCAACAATTTCACAACGATCTGAGAATTCTTGGTATGCTTTAATATGAGATGGAGATATCGCTCCTGTACCTATAATCGCTACTTTTATCATATTATCCTCTCCTATGAAATTACTTCTATTTAAAAGCAACCTTTTTTGTTGTTTCTACTTTTCTAATAACCATAAAATACTAGTGACCCCTCGAGGGTAATAGCGACTAGCTGCAATTTCTCCTTTAATGATTTGATCACTCCAGCTCCAGTAGGAGTGCTCTTTGTGTGTGAGCCAATTAACATGGGCACGATCAGCAGCTTTTCCTTCTTCTTCCCAAGAGAACCCTAATATTTCACGATAAACAAATTGACAAAGATAGATTTTACTTAGCCATGAATTGTCACTTGTAGAAGAAAGCTTCCATCCACCATCATCAAACAAACAAATACCTGGCTTTAATACAGTCGTAATGTGTTCTTTTAACGTTTTAATAAAATACCCAAATTTCCCGTCATCCTCAAGGTATTCGTTACAATCAGTAAAATACGGGAAAATTAATCCTTCAATAGCTGGTATAATCTTAGAGTCGTTTCCCTCAGAAAGTACCGCAGGAATATAGCCTCCCTCCGTTATTTCATTCGCAATCGTTTTTGCACACTTTTCTGACTGTTCAGTCGCGAGTTGAGATAGTTCATTTTCTCCTAATTTCATAAATAACTTTTCCAAAGCTACATAGACACCCCAGCACTTGGAAGCAATATAGATATTGTTTCTTGCTTGCCCTAGTGAAACATCCAAACTATCATACGTCGTAATTTCTGCTCCACCTTCAGTCATCGAACTATCTAATCCCATTAAGCCATTTCGCAATTCTGGATTAGGGTGATCACGGTTCAGCATACTTAAAAAGGCATCTTTCAACGTATCTAAATGCTTAGTTATAAAATCTTGATCCTCGGTTTGACTAATATAAACGGTTACACAACATAGCCAGTTAATTAATTCTTCATGTGTCATGTAAGAGAAACAACCGTCAATTCCTGCAACTTCATAAGCAGAGTGACCAGGCCTTGAAAATACATTAGCAACCCCCATATCATGGGTAAAACTTAATCCCCCAGCGTGAAGGGTGTTATCATTAGGAAACCGAACCTCATCTTGATAACTATAACGGTCGATAAATAATTCAAGTTCATTCCTTACAGCCCAAGGGTTCATCTTTAATTCGTAAAACAGTTGATCAACAGTTAAATCAAATGTGTTCATCATTCGATATTCACCTTCATTGACAACCCATATTGGCTTTCCATCAATGTCATCGAGTAACTGAGTATTTCCATAATAGCTTCGGATCGAATGAGCCATCATGAACTGTTGATCCTCTGAAAGGTTATCATTTTGAACTAGGTTATTAGACTTGATGCATTCATCCGTTAACCTCTTTAAATTGGAAAGCGCATAACTGGAAACTTCTTCAATAGAAGAGTAAAAACGAGTATAGGTGTATTGTGTATCGATCCCACTTGTAACAATTCCACCTTTATAAAAACTAATCGCAAATGTGAATTCTTTCTTCTCATTGGCAGGAACCTCCATAAGTAAAGCTCCTACAAGCCCTAACCCGAACCCATAATTAATTTCATGTTCAACCGTTAGCACCTTTTCAATCGAAAATCCTAAACCTGATTTAACTCCATAATCATTTGATACAATTGCCGTTTGTCTTCCTTGACCAATACCGACAAATTCTCCATTACTTGTATCATCTAGCCTACGCATAGCCGAGTATCGGTCACTTCCTTGATAACCAAAGAAAGCTGTTCTATTCTTGTTACACCCCGTGTTATCGATCGTAATTTTCGCATAGACTGCTGGTAAAATAGCGTCCTTTAAAGCTTCTTCCGTTTCAACTGATGGATCTGGTACACTTTTTACAGGTGAATACACTTCAAATGTCATATCCCCCGCTTTCCACGTGTCCGTTCCTAGTTTCAGATCTCTTGTAATATCGGTATCGTTGAAATAATTAATAAGTTGGTGATCTGCTTTTGTTTCATCATTCCCAACAGCAAAACGTGCAAGGTCTTCTGTAGCATCTCCGAAAAAAGGAAATGCCTCATATTGGTTGTTCTCTCTACTCTCTAAACCGACGTAAATGTTTTCATCAGCAGGCCTATCAAGCTCCAACCCTAAGCCTCCCTTCCCACCTTTGAATCCAAAAGTAAAACTCGCAAAAGCTCCAATCGGTGAATGATGAGCATTAAAGAAGATATTCTTTCCCAAAATAATCCCTCCACATATTTGTTTACTAATCTCTTTATCTAGCACTTACTTCACAGCAGCTGGTGTATCAGCTGTTTCAACTTGAATTGCTTTTTCCTGTGCTTCGATACATAGTTCTGCTGCTTTAAACGCATGTTCCTGTGTCATCGCATGTTCTGTTCCATTTAAACAATCCAAGATAAATTCTCCAAAAAATGGGCAGCCAACTTTTCCGTTGCATTCGAAATGCTTTTCTCCTTTTTGATTAACGAGGTACAAATGATCTCCGGAAGAATCTCTACCAATATCGATATATTTTCTAACTTCAATATACCCTTCAGTTCCTAGAATAATCACTCGCCCGTCTCCCCATGTACCGAGACCATCAGGTGTAAACCAATCCACCCTGAAATAAAACGTAGCTCCATTATCAGCAACGAGCGTAGCATCTCCATAATCTTCAAACTTTGGATATTGTTTAAAATGATAGTTTGCTACTTTGCTATGTAACACTTTTGCATCGTTTGCTCCTGAGTAATGTAGGAATTGCTCGATCTGGTGACTTCCGATATCGCATAAAATTCCTCCATAATATTGCGGATCAAAGAACCAATCAGGTCTAGCATTTGCTCTAGCACGATGTGGCCCTGTACCAATCACTTGTATGACTCGGCCAATAGCCCCTTCTTCAATTAATTGACCAGCAAATATCGCACTTTCTACATGCAATCGCTCACTATAATAGATTCCCCACTTCAAACCCGTTTCTGCCGTTTTTTTCCTGGCCTTTTCTACTTGTTCCTTCGTTGTGAATGCAGGTTTATCTGCAAAGTAATGTTTGCCATGATCTAGCACTTTAAGCCCTAATGCACAGCGATCAACAGGAATATTGGCCGAAGCGACTAAGTGAATCGTTGGATCTTTTAATATTTCGTCCTCAGATGCAGCAATGATCACTTCCGGATACTTCTCTTTGAACCCATTTGCTTTCTTTTCATCTGGGTCATAGACAGCTACTAACTCCCCTCCTGCTTCTAGTAATCCATTACACATCCCATAAATATGACCGTGGTCCAATCCAATCGCAGCAAAACGAAACTCGCCTTTTTCAACAACTCGACTTACTTTCCCTTTAGGCGCATAATTCATGCCATCATTTTTGCTCATTGTCTTTTCCTCCTCCATATTGGTTGCTTTTACTAAAACTTATTCAACTAACATTTTAATCATATTAGTATGGTACGCTAAATTTTAAATGACTGTATTATATGAGTTCAAAAAGCATAGCGGTCTGATTTTATGAGTATGAAGTAATTAACGAATCATCTAAGCCAATGTAGGAGCCCGTTTCATCATTTACAGGAGAAATTTCAATCAACGTTAGCTCATTCTTTGATAAGGTTACTTCGATTGTTAATTCACCATTTATAGACTTGCCATCTGATGTTCTCATAAGTGGTATAGCTGATTGACGCAAGGTTTCTATCATTTCCTTACTCGGAAAACGCGGGCGCCCCATTTCTTTCCATACTCTCCATGGGTTAGCATAGTCTTCATTTACGGTTTGACGCTTTATAAATACATCACCTTCTCTTATTGGAATCGTAAATGAGAAGTCTTTCTCAAAACCCTCTCCTTTTTCCATTACAAGATTCCAAACAATAAGAGCAAAGGACCCATCGTTCTTGCGTGTTACAATTGCATCATGATCACGATATAAACGTTCTTGACCTAACGAGTTAAAAAACGAGAATAAATGAAACGTTGGTTTTGGTACTTCGTTTATCCCAATCAGTCCGAATCCCCCATGAAACTGAGCTCTTGGTACATCTCGTTCTTCAAAAATATCACTGAAAGTCCAGTACGAAAATGAATCAACATAATCACCACCCTCACTAAGAATCCGAGCAAGATACGTAGCATTTAATGCTGTATCATGAACAGGATTTATAGGACTATAAGACGTATTGTATTCAGTAATATGAAATGGCAACTCAGGAAAAGGAGAAGCATTAATCATTTCCCTTACATTTTTAAATTCTTCAAGCATCTTCGTATTATCGGCAAGTTCCTGATAGTAATAATCTGGTGTTACTTTACTTGGCGGTCTTGATGTATAGGCATGGCGTGAAACAAAATCAACCGGAACTTCTTCTTCTTTACAAAAATCAAGAAATTCACCGATCCACTCATCAGATCCTCCACATATAGCAGGACCTCCTACTTGAATGCCAGGATGTACTTCTTTTATAGCTTTGGCTGTTACTTTATAAAGTTTAAAGTATTCTGTTTTATTAGCATCTTTCCAGAAATTTACTAGATTCGGCTCATTCCAAATCTCAAAAGGCCATTTCAAAACTTCTTCCTCTCCATACCGATTAATAAAATGAGAGACAACGGCAATAATTAAATCCTTCCATTTAGTATAGTCATTGGGAGGAGTTACATTCCCTTTCCACGTAAATACCGTTTCTTCACTTGAAGCAAGGAGTTCCGGCATGAATCCGATTTCAACAAAAGGGCGTATACCTAACTCCAAATAGGAATCAAAAATCCGATCAATGTATGTGAAATTATAAAACGGTTTCGTTTCCCCATTCACCTCAATTTCTCGGTATATTCCTACATCATCATGTAATAGACCATGCCCTCGAATATATTCAAATCCTATTGATTGTTGAGCTAATTTTAAATGCTCCAAGTAATCCTTCTGTAACGCTAGTCCTAACCGCCCGGTCCCAACACAATATTTCCAATTGTTGTTGAAATTTGTTTCAGTCTCTTTTCGAACCTCAATTTTTTTCATTAAAATCCCTTCTTTTCAACATACTCTTTTATTCTTTTTCAGCACCTAATACAATACCTTTTACAAAATATTTTTGAATGAATGGATAAACAGCTAGCATTGGTAAAGCTGCAATAAAGATTTGTGCAGATTGAACTGTTCGTTGTGACAAGTTCCGCAATGTTTCAGCATCGGTAATTTGGCTGAAATCTTGTTGAACAATAATGGTTTGTAAAAATGTTTGCAAAGGATAATTACTAGCATCGTTGTTGTAAATTAACCCATCAAACCAAGAATTCCAATGGAAGACCATTGTAAATAATGATACGGTGGCAATAGCTGGAACTGCGATTGGTAAATAAATTTTCAAGAAAATTTGAAAATGGTTCGCTCCATCGATTGTTGCAGATTCTTCTAAAGATTTTGGAACAGACGTCCGGAAAAAGTTTAATAGTAAGATTAAGTTAAAAGCGTTGATGGCTGTCGGTAATACTAATGCCCAAATTGTATTCGTTAACCCTAATCCAGTTACAACCATATATGTAGGTACTAACCCACCATTAAAGATCATGGTAAAGACAAAGAACCAAACATATAATTTTCGACCTTTAAATTCTTCATCGTATTTAGCTAACGAATAAGCTGCACAAAGCATTGCCCCCATCGATATAGCTGTTCCTAAGACTACACGTAAAACGGAGATCATGAAGGAACGGATAAAGTTATCGTTTCCTATTGTTCGTTGATAAGCATCTATGGTGAAATCAACCGGCCAAAATGTAACTATATTCGCTGCTGCTGCTGCACTTCCACTTAACGATACGGCCAAAATATGTATCAGTGGTAGGATACAAAGTAATGCCATCAAGATGAGAAAGCTATAATTAAATACCGTGAAAATGGTATAGCTTTTCGTTTTATAGACACGCATAGGAAATCCCTCCTAGAAAATTCTCCAGTTCGCATACTTGTAAGCTAAACGATAACCTACAACAATTAAAACTAAACTAATCACTGATTTGAATAAACCAACTGCTGTACCGTAACTAAAGTCACCACTTACTAATGACACACGGTATACATAAGTATCAATAATATCCCCAGTTTGATAAACTAATGGATTATAAAGGTTAAAAATTTGATCAAACCCTGCATTTAATACGTTTCCAAGTGATAACGTACCCACAACAATAATGATTGGTAGCATGGCTGGCAATGTGATATAAAGAGTTTGCTTCCAACGATCAGCACCATCTACAACAGCCGCTTCATATAAACTAGGATTTACAGCTGTAATGGCTGCTAAAAAGACGATCGTATTAAATCCAGTTTCTTTCCAAAGATCACTTATAATAACGGTTGTTCTAAACCAATCATTACTTCCTAAGAAAAAGATTGGGTCGACACCGAAGAATCCTATGAATTGATTGACAAGACCTCCATCTGGAGATAATAAGTCTAGCAAAATACCACCTAGAATAACCCAAGAAAGAAAGTATGGTAAATAAATAATTGTTTGGACCGTTCTCTTAACTGCCATTTTATACATTTCATTTAACAATAATGCAACGGTAATCGGGACAATTAATCCAAAGATAATTTTCAACATGGAAATGATAAGAGTGTTCCATATAACCTGTCTCGCATAATCATACTCAAACATCGTTCGAAAGTGTTCGAGCCCTACCCATTGTGATTCCCAAATTCCTAACCACGGCTTAAAGTCTTGAAACGCCATAACAATCCCAAACATGGGAGCGTACTGGAAAATAAGTCCTAATACGAGTGCTGGTATCAAAAGTACATGTAGCTGCCACGTTCTTTTAAGGTCCCATTTTTGTTTTTTCTTTTTAAGTTTTGGTTCTTTCGTAACTTGATTCGTCTTGTTATGAACAACTTGCTGACTCATGACTTTCCCTCCTATACCTAAAGAAAGTAACTAGTTAAAAGCAAGGTGCGAACAAGAAATTTAATCAACTTCTACTAATTGTTCGCACCATCTAGCTTTTATTTAGATCATCTTATTAACGAACGGATTCATACCATTCATTTACTTCTTGAGTAACTTGCTCTCCACCAGAACTTAACCAATCTTCAACAAACTGATCAAATGCATCTACTGGCTTGTTGCCATAGATAATGTCAACAAAAAGCTCATCTTCTAACCTTTCTAAATGCTCAGATCTTGAACTCATCGTATCAGTAGGTGGTCCAGAAAATTCATTAACGATGCGAATGTCATTTTGTTTATTAACAATTGCCGCTGCATGGATGTAATCTGTTTCTCTACCAGCAAGATTAGCTTCATATCCATTTACAGGATCTCTACCTGTGTCATGGAATTCCTCTAATAACCCATACATTTCATATGGAATGGTTGGAATATTTGTAGGTAGGAAATATCTACCTGGATCAACGTGGTCTTCACCAGTAATTTCTTCAAATTTTGCAATATCATAAACTGGCTCGCCATCTTGCATTACGTAATCGTACCCTTCAAATAAACCGTATGGAAAATGCTCTGATTCGCCTAATGTATAGCCAAGGATCGCATCCCAATATTCAAAGAACTTATCCATATGCTCAAATTCTCTATTGAACAGGAACGAACCAACGATTAATCCCTCACCTCTACGTCCAGCCTCTCCATTTGGTCCAGTTAAGTGTGGAAATGGTTTTACTACAGCATCAGGAATAACTTGTGAGATCTCACCAATTGGATAACCATGCGCCCATGGTGGTGCGGCCATAATTCCAGACCTTCCTGAAATAAAGCTTTCTTGTGCATCACCAGCACTTAAAATTGCGAAATCTGTTGATAAATACCCTTTTTCATACCAATCGTTAATTTTAGCTAACCCATCTTTAACATTTGGTTGGATAGAACCATATACTAGGGAACCATCAGATGCTTGACTCCAGTTACCAGGAACATAATCACCAAATGCTCCAAATACCCAGCTTGAGTCAGCTATGTTTCCACCACGGAAACCTTCGTCTCCAGCTGCAAACGTAATACCAATCGTATCGTCTCTTCCAGATTCATTTGGATCTTCATTTACAAATACATCCATAATATGTTCTAATTCTTCAAGTGTTTCTGGAGCTTCTAAATCAAATTTATCGAGCCAGTCTTGGCGTATCCAAAGAAGCGTATCTGAACCGTTTCCACCAGAGTATCTAGGTACACCGAATCGTTCTCCATCTTCATTCGTTGATGGATAAAAGGCTTCCGGGAATCTTTCGAAAAGCTCCTTCACCCGAGGTGTAGCATGCTCTTCAATTGCTTCATCAATTGACATGACTAATCCCGATTGGATTAAGTCTGCTTTGATATTATTGTTTGAAACTAAGAAAACATCTGGTAATTTTTCACGTGATGACATCATTAGGCGTAGCTGAGTATTAAATTGTTCATCATTTGGTTGTGTCCATTCTGTCACAAATTTAATACCTAACTCTTCTTCTGACCATCTTGTTACTACGTTGTCATGTACATTCTCACCGTCTTTAAATACGGTACCGTCATCAAGAACTCGAGCTGTTGTGACTGTAATCGCTCCATCACTATCTTCTGAACTTTGATCTGTTGCTGCATCTTCATTTGAACAAGCTGCCAAAATACCAGTAGTAAGTAGTAAAGATAAAAACGTAAACAATGATTTTTTAAGCATTTTCTTTCCTCCTTAATAATTTTTATGATGAAAACGCTAACAAAAGTGTGTTTTATACTTTTCTTTTCATCACCCCCTTTAAATAATATACTTAAATAGAATACTAGACATACTAGTATGGTAGTAATTGTTAATTAAAGATCTATTCACTATCTTTTCTGAAAACCAATCTTTGAAAGCCTTTTCAAAAAGATAACTACCATATTAATACATTACCATACAAGCTTTGTTGTATTTATTTGCACATAAGTATACTCATGTACTTAGTATTTATTATTTTACTAGTACGACCTTCTTTGAGCCCTCTTTTGGTAAGCGTTTACACCAGAGGTCAAACAAGAACAAGATTTTTTGGATATATGAATATATTGATTTTCCTATCTTCCTTCAAGAGCTGTCGTTATCAACCTCTTGTTTTGATTTACTTCCTTGTTGCTTGTAATTAAATTATACAAAACTCTATTCCTTAAAAAAACTAAGCAAAATATAGTTTACACTTAAAAAAGTATATATGTTTATCTAAAATTTCAGAAAAAAGAGAATTCGCTTCATGAAGATCTGCCCCGCATGATGAGGTCAGTTCTTGTACATTTAAAATCGTGTACTAGATACTGTCCTCAGGGGGCAAACTCAAAGGCCATTGAAAAAGGTCAAAACCATACCTTTTTCAGTGGCCTCCAAAATCATAGTGGTTATAATTCCTTCTTACTGCGTGCTGTTTCTCAATTCTGTAATTTGTCGTCTCAGCTCAAGTTGTTTGAATGCAAAATATGCAGACCCCATTACGATATAACCGATTGCACTTGCTCCAAACAGTGGAATTAAGCCAGGGATATACATGAATAAGTAGTAACCAATAAATATAACGATAGCCATTATAACCGTCATAATTGGACTTAATATCCCTATTAATAGTGCATGCTTCATATATTGAAAGAACTTCAAGTCATAGTGAACATAGACAGGAATAATATAGGCAATCATGATTAAATAAGCAAATACAACTATAAGTAAAATAGCATTTAATAGAAGTTGCATTATTCCTCCAATTTGAGAAAGTAGTTGAAAATCAATATATAATACATAAGCTATCGCAAATAAGAAGATAAATAATAAATTGCTCTTCATGAATTCTTTTTTATACGTAGATAAAAAGAGTTTAAATATAGGTGAATCCGTTTCTCCTTTAAACCATTTTCTAATAATTGTAAACATAGATACTGTTGCAGGCATAATTCCGAAAAGGACCAGCCCTAATGCTGTAAATAAAATCCACAGTAAATTTATATAGGCAAGTCTCATAACCCATTCACTTGCTCGGTAAAACCCACCCATGATTCCGTGCATCGTGTTCCCCTCCATATCGTGGTCATACCTTCCAATTACACTCTTCTTACTTTAAAAAGGCTGACATATTACTACAAAGAAAGATGAGGATGACTACAAAAGAATACTCCCGAAATTAGTAACACCCGTATCCTTGTATGTATACGTATGTCTGGGAGCCATCACTTGAATCATCCTCATCTCTTTAATTTTTTCTCACCATATCAATAAATCTTTCTATTTTTTTCATCTTGAATACCCGACTTACGCATGAAGTACGTGTTAATGATATCACGCCACTGCTTTGCATGATCAATTTGTCCATCGAGTCGGTCTAATATTTTTTGGTAACGCTCCTGGTCAACCTTTTCTTTTAGGCTACCCCAACGCTCTTTTAACCCTATCGCCTGCTCGACCCCTTCAAAATGTGTATCATAAATATGTTGGATAACGGTTTTACCAGATTTCAGTTTATGAGTATATGAAACGTGGTGGAAAAATAGCAATAACTCATCTGGACACGTTTCTAAGGATTCATACATGCTAGCATTTTCTTCAAAATACTGAGCTGTATAACCTGTTCCAGTTGCAACCGTTCGATCAACCCCTATCCCGTGACAATCAGCAAAGTGATAGGTTCCCCAAACAGAATATTCATATCCATCTACATTCGGTCCATAATGATGATCGGGATTAACCATCCAACCGACACCAAGTGGAGATGTATAATTTTCATATATTGGCCATGAATCCTTTAGAATAATAGATACTTGCTCTACCACGTCAGGGTCATTTCCAAATGTTGCACGAACCCATTCATTTGTAATTTCTTCAACAGAAAGATCAGGATTCCAAATCAAACGACCAAACCCAAATAGATTTGCCTGAGCGAGTTGATGTCCGGTCCAATTCGTATCATTACCAATATTTGAAACAGCTGTAATTCCACTAAAGCGATTTTCAAAAGTGGAACCATCAACAATTCTTTTGATTGGAGTTCCTTCACCTTTTGCATACGTTTCAAACTCTAAAATCCCTTTCCACTGAGGAAGTAAGTAACAGACGTGCTTTTGCTGCCCAGTGTATTCCTGTGTAATTTGAAATTCTAACATTTGATTCGTTTCATTCATGACTCCAAATAGTGGCGATACTGCTTCACGCACTTGAAAATCCATTGGGCCATTTTTTATTTGCAGGATGACATTCTCATGGAACCGTCCATCTAATGGCTTAAAGTGATCGTATGCAGCCCTTGCACGATCTGTCTTACGATCACGCCAATCTTGCATACAATTGTAGACGAAGCATCTCCAAATCACAATTCCTCCGAAAGGCTCCAATGCTTCTGCTAGCATATTCGAACCATCTGCATGATTTCTTCCATACGTAAAAGGTCCAGGGCGATGTTCTGAATCTGCTTTGACGACAAATCCCCCAAAGTCAGGAATATAACTATAAACATCTTTTGCTTTTTCCTTCCACCATTTTCGAACGTTATCGTCTAGCGGATCAGCCGTTTCTAGATCGCCTAATTGAATAGGACTAGCGTAATTAATACTTAAAAACGTTTTAATCCCGTAACCTCGAAAAATCTCAGCCACTTTTGCTACATTAGGTAGAAATGCATTTGTAATAAGTTTGGTTTCAACGGCATGAACATTTACGTTATTAATGGATATTCCATTAATTCCAACTGAGGAGAGCAACCTGGCATAATCTTTAATTCGTTCAAGGTTGGTTGTAAACTGATTATTCTCATAAAAAATAGATTCACCAGCATAGCCGCGCTCAATACTTCCATCCATATTATCCCACTGGTTAATCATTCTTAACTGATTCGTCGGGTTTTCTCTCAGGTTGACGGTCTCTAAGTTGGTTCTAGTTTGTATGAGTCTTAACAAGTGAAAGCTTGCATAAAGAATACCGATGTCTGTTTTACCAGCTAACAAAATGGTCGAGCCATTATCAGTTTTTTTTGCTTGAATCACATAGCCATCATCATTTAATTCATTTGATATTTTCTCATCTACTTCGTCTATTGTTGATAAAACAATGGAATAAGAGCTTTTGGAAGAGCTGCTTAGCACCGGCTTTTGACCTGTAATACTTGTGAATGCTTCGATGAGTTCCTCTATAGCTGATTCAATAACTGAAGTACGACTAGCGGAACATACGATAGCAGAAAGCCACTTCCCATTTTCATTCATCCAATCTTGATCATGAATCCTTTCATACCTTAACCAACCTTTGTATGCTTCTGTTACCTCTTTAACACTCATGCTCATTATTGTATCCTCCTTGTATTACTTTGACTTAACTTAAAACGACCATTTTCAAAGAGTGCTGGAATAACACCTCTTTGACTTCTATCCGGTAATCGAGTGTACCTTATAACTATGAAACGTTTACTGATTGTCTTGACTTAATTCAATTCTTTTTTGAATGAAATCATTCATCACTTGCTCAAATGCTTCTTCGTAGCCTGTTTGATTAAACTCTTCTACATACATGTCCCAAACTGATTCAAATTCATCGGGATCAGCTAAAATCATTTGAGGGAACCAAAGCCTTTGTAACTCGTACTTTTCCTGTTCATAAATCGCTGCTTGCGATCCTGGCTCTACGTTTGCACTCCACGCCGGAAACCATGGACGCTCTGCCGGTTCTGAAAATAAATCAGAAAAGACTTCAATGTTATAAGCATCTAGTAGTACTCGATCTTCCTCTGTATAATCATTCATAGCCACTTCCTGCTGACGTCGTGGTTCCCATGCATTTCCATCAGAATACAACCCATTCCCTCGAGGCCAATACCATTCAAAAATAGAAAAGCCAAATTGTTCTCGGAAATCTGCTTGATTTGTTAAAGCAATTTGTTCCTCCGTCCGATAAAAACGCCCTTCGTCATTCACTTCATACGTTTTCCCTTCAATTCCCCAATTTACCAACTTCTGATTTTCTTCTTTCATCAAATAATCAAAGAACTTCATAATACGGACAGGATCTTCGGCGTTAATCGTAATACCAACTCCTCTGTTTGCCGTAAATGATGGTGGATCGAGATATTGATCTTTAATCGTTTCATCAAAAACAATCGGTAATGCCATATATTCTCGATCATCATCCCCTGCTTCACTTAAGTGATTAAATGCTGTCCCAACCTGCCAACGATAGTCAAAAAATCCAAGCACACGACCAGAAGATATTTTTTCTAAATATTCTTCATAGGTTGAGATAAAAGCTTCATTATCAAATAATCCTTTGCTATTTATTTCATTCAGCTTTTGTAAATAACGTTTAGTGATGCCTTTATTTCCATATACTTCAGCTTCGTACGTATCCATATCAACAATTACATCACCATCATTTGGATACCCAGCTAAATGGGCAGGAGGATTAGCTAAAGTAAAAAACCTCCAATCATACGTTAGAGCTGTAAAACCAATTGTTTCTTGTTCATTAATTTTTGGGTACTTCTTTTCGTATGCTTCGATTAGATCAAAGTATTGATCGAGCGTCGTGATTTCTGGGTACCCAAACTCTTTCAAAACACCTCGTTGTATCCAAAAAGCACCTTGGTAAATATTAGGGTTGGGAATATAACCGTTACTCGCTCCAAAAGGAATATAATAAATATTTCCATCTTCATGCTTCATCATATCTAAGTAAGGTTCGTATACGGCCTTTAAATTGGGCGCATATTCATCAATTAGATCGTTTAATGGAATGAAGGCTCCAGCTTCAACTACTTTATCAACGGCTACATCGGGACTTAATACATCTGGATAATGTCCACTAGCTATCATCACTCCAACATGTGTATCAATATCACCTACAGGATACTCTACTTTAAAGTTCACTCCCGTTTCTTGTTCAAACATTTTCCCAATCGTCGTTACATTGGAATCCATGTTTCTTCCGTTATTAGCAGCATTAAAGTATGTGAACGTAACTAGATCCTCTCCATTTAGATCGGTATTCACCTGTTCACTTTCATCACGATTACATCCCGTAACTACTACTAAACAAATTAACAATGTAGCAATAAGCAAACAATTAGTTCTCATGCATGACTGCTCCTAACAAGTGTACTTATAAGCACTTATTTTGTAAGCACTTACATTATAACGCTTAAATTCTGTGTCTGTGACCCCGAAAAGTATAGTTCATACTTAGAAAAGCTTAGTGTCTTCTACTTACTTGGAAAAAAGATTCGGACTTCTGTGCCTTTATCAATAATACTGTTTATTTCAAAATCAAATTCCTCGCCATAAAGCAGCTTTAATCGGTAGTAAACATTTTTTACACCAATGTTTTTTCCCATATCATCTTCGTTATGAATTGATTGCAATAACTTATTTAGCTTCCTGTCATTCATGCCAACTCCATCATCTGTAATGGTAAACATCACGCCTTCTTCAACCTTCTTTAACTGTATATGGATAAACCCATTACCTCTTTTTGGTTCAATTCCATGAATACTTGCATTTTCTACAAAAGGAATAAGAGACATATATGGAATATTTAACTCTTTACATTCTGGATCAACGTCTATCTGGTATTGCAACTTTTCACCAAACCGATATTGCTGAATCTCTAAGAAACTAGTAATAATTTTTAATTCTTCTTGAATCTTCACCCAATCTTTCCCACTCGATATAGAGTTTCGTAACAACTTAGCCATATTTTGAATAATTTTGGCTGTCTCAACTTCATTTTTCAGTAAGCTTCTCATGCGAATGGTTTCTAATGAATTAAAAAGAAAATGCGGGTTAATTTGACTCTGCAGCGCATTAAGTTGAGCCTGTTTTCTCTTTAGCTCTAAGTCTTTCTTTTGAAGGTTAGCTATATAAACGTCGTTGATTAAATCATTAATCTTCTTGGCCATCCGATTAAACTCACTTGTTAATTGCCCTATTTCATCTTTGTACTCTATACCATCTATCAATGCGAAATTTTGGTTTCGCATTCGTTTCATATGACGTAATATTCGTAATATCCGACTATGAAGAGAAGACGAAATCCATATAATAATAAAAGATGGTATGAAGAAATTAAGAGCGGCTAAATACAAAATAAAGTTTCCAGAATTCTGTACTTCTTCTAATATAGCATTCTCAGAAACAACTCCAACTAACTTCCAATTATTTAAGTAATTCAGTTCGAATTCCTTTTCAAAAGTAATGGACTCTTTAGGAATATCAGACAGTTTCGAGAAATTTAATTGCTCATCGTTTTTAACTGTACCCGTACTGTATTCAATCTGATCCTCTTCACCTACTAAATAAATATGACCTTGAAATGTTACATTGTTAAAAGCTTGTTTAATCATATCTGTATTTAAGTCTATTTTCACAAACTTCTCTCTTGTATTATTTTGAAAATAGTCTAACTTTCGGATCACACTAAATATATCGGTTGATTCATTTCTTCGTAAAACCGGGTGCGATTGTTCTAATAACATAAAGTCTTGATGTAGTGTATTCGTTTTTACGTCCTTCGTAATTTTGTGAATCCCTCCTGCAAACAGCATCGATTGATTATCGGTATAAAACGTAATTTCTTTAATTGAAGAATAGACAGGGCTATATTTATTAAAGTTACGAAAAATGGATTCATAATCTGTTATATACTCAATAACAGATTCATACTCTTTTTCTAAAAAACCATGAATGATATTATCAGTATAGATCGTTGTTGAAACCCCTATAGCCTCATCCACTGTATTAATAAATTCATTTTCTACTTGCTCAAAAGCAAGGGTTAAATCATGCATTTTTTGTTTTTTAACATTATTGATTGTTACATGATAAAAAATGATGTTTGTTAGGAGGATCGGAATAAAGACAGATAAGAAATAAGTAATTAATAATTTATTCTTAAGTTGAACGTTATTTAGGCTAAACTTTTTCATAACTGTTTCATCCATTTCTTTCGAGTGACTTACGATATTCAGTTGGAGTCATACTTTCTTGTTTCTCAAATTGCGTAACAAAATAATCTGAATTTCTAAATCCAACTTTCTCAGCAATTTCATAAACTCTTAATGTTGTTTGCCTAAGGAGCTTCTTTGATTCGTCAATCCTTAATTGCAGAAGGAAATCTTTAAAATACACCCCGTAAGTCTTTTTAAAAAGCTGTCCCATATAGACAGGATTCATATAAAAAGCACTCGCTATACTTTTTAAGCTAATATTTTCATTGAAATTATCTTCAATATACGCTTTTATCTTGTATATATCACCTTTTCCATTCTTCTTTCGCAAGCTGCAGATGTACTCACAAGCCTCAAGTACCAATTCTGAAAAGTATTTTTTTAATTGAATAAATGTCACCGAGCTATTATGCAAATGTAAAATAGGAGTTAGCGTAGTCAGTTGTTGTTCATTGCCTTCCATACTTCTAATCGTTTTGATGATTTTATTTACACATCGAGTAATCGAAGCTTTAATTGCCCTTGGAGCAAAGAGCTGAACCTGAAACTCTGAAAAAAGAAGATCGATTTTTTCTTGAATGTTCTTTTTATCCTTTTCTTCAATTGATTCAATGAGAGATGTATACAAATGATCATCTATATCCATATGAGTGATGGACAAGTCTTTAACTTTATCAAACATAACTGGTTGATTACTAACATTCATATATTTATATTGCAGAGATTCAATTGCCGATTCAAAGGATTCGTTTAGTTGGTTGATCTTATTTACCGTTTGACCAATATAAATCGTTAAACTTTTATCAAGTTCATGTTGTAAATTTTTTTGTAAGCTACTTACAAACACCAATATATTATGATCAAAGCTCGCCATATGGTTGTCGGTAATTGTTAACCCAAATCGAAGCAACTCATGTTCTCTTATCGCCCATATTTCCTCTTTAGTCAGATCACATATCGCATCGCCGATCATCGTTTTATATAATTCTATCCTAGTTCTATCTATAGGACTTGAAATGATTTCATTTATTTCAACAATTAAATAATTCATTTGATTAACTGAATCTAAGCGTAACATATCGGTTTGCTCTTCCTTTACATTCTCCATGTTCCCTGAAACTAATTCTTCAAACAAATTTGTTACTAATATGTTTTGCCTGTACTCTTTGACCTTCCTTTCTTCATCAAGTGTTTTGGTCAATTGCTTTAATACGATTTCTATCTCTTCTTGATCAAGTGGCTTTAATATAAAATCGACAACTCCATATCGAACAGCTTTTTGAGCATACTTAAAGTCATTGTAGCCACTTAGGATAATAAACTTAGTTGGAAATTGTTTGTCTTCCACTAAATGCCGTATTAATTCTAAACCATCTAGTACAGGCATACGTATGTCTGTAATAACTAAATCAGGCTTGGTTCGTTCAATGATTTCTAATGCATCTTCACCGTTAGATGCTTCTGCACAAACTTCAAAACCACAATCTTGCCAATCTACAAGTGCTAATATCCCTTTTCTAACAAAGTGTTCGTCATCTACTAGTACTACCTTGTTCATCCTATTTCTAACCCCTTTCATACAAGATCTAATCTATATGCTGTTCCCATTCACACTTTGTACAAAAAGTGGGAGAAACTAAATAACATGTAAGTATAGAATCATAAAAAAGTGATAGAGGTGCCATTAAAAGGGACAACATCACCTTATTTGACACCTCCGAAGCTGTTTCTAATTTTTATAGACTTAACGCCTTGCTTTTTGCACCTCATTAACAAACTCTTTAGATTTAGCCGTTAGGTCTGCTAACGTTTTCTCATTCATTTCTAGCTTTGGATTTACTAAAGAACTACCAAGTCCTACAGCAACCCCACCGGCTTTTATGTAATCAGCCGTATTGGATAAGTTAATTCCTCCTGTTGGCATAAGAGGAATATGAGGAAGGGGTCCATGCACATCTTTCAAATAAGTTGGTCCAAATACATTGGCCGGAAATACTTTAATAACATCAGATCCATGTTCATAAGCTGTTAAAATTTCTGTAGGAGTTAAAGCTCCTGATATGCTAATCACACCATAGCGTTTCGTCATTCGAATGGTTTCTGTATTCACAGTTGGTGAGAAAACAAACTTAGCTCCTGACAAAATAGCCGCTCGTGCTGTTTCAGGATCAAGTACAGTACCTGCCCCCACGATCACACCATCTAATTCTGTTGAAGCTTTTTCTATAACAGATAATACATTTGGTGTTTCTACAGTGATCTCAAGTGTCTTCACTCCACCTTCACGTAATGCTTTTGAAATTGGAATAATATTATTAATCGTGGCCCCTCTAATAATTGCGACAACTCCACTACTCTTAATTTCTTGTAATAAACTCAAGCTTCTCCTCCATTCTTATCTGCTTTCTATGTATTATTATCGCTCAATAAACTCTTTTTCACCTAGTTGCACTAATACATCATCTAAATAAGGCAGACCTTCATTATCACCAGTTACACTGACAACCATGGAACCAATTGTATTAGCAAAATGCAGCGTTTTTTCTAACGGCCATTGATTCAACACTCCATAGATAAAACCCGCATCAAACCCATCACCTGCACCAACTGTATCCACTACTTTTTTTGGTGCAACTGGTGGGCTCTCCAAATATTCGTTCCCGTAATACCCAATTGCCCCTTTATCTCCTAGCTTAATCGCAACATAGGAGATTCCAAATTGCTTGCATTCTGCAATAATCGTTTTGGGGTCGTTTGTACCAAATAACATCTTTGCTTCATCTAAACCAGTTAACAAAATATCGACATATGGGAGAAATTCAGTTAATGCCGCTTTCGCATCTTCCTTAGACCATAATTTCAAACGTATGTTAGGGTCAAAAGAAATAAGCATATTCTGTTCTTTTGCTAAAATGATGGCCTTTTTAATAACATTAATATTCTTTTTAGAATCAATAGCTGGAAAAACACCGGTTATATGCAGTAGTTTTGCACCTACAAACTGTGATTCGTCTAATTCTTCCTCTGTTAATGTTGATGTTGGAGAGTTCGAGCGATAATAAAATGTACTTCCACTTCCACCCTCCATGATCTCTTTAAAATAGACAGAGGTAGGATATCCCTCAACAAGCTTGACATGAGACACATCAATACCTTCACCTCGAACAAAGTTAAGAATATATCTGCCAAATTCGTCTTGTCCAAGTCGACTAAACCATTTTGTATGTAATCCTAATCTGGAACAACCTATTGCCACATTTAACTCGGCTCCACCTACTTTGCGTTCAAAAGTTGATACGAACCTCAAAGGTCCCTTTGCCTGAGGATTCAATGAAACCATAGCATCTCCTATTGTCAATACATCTACCATAAGAATTTTCTCCCTCCCTTAAAAAGTTAGGTCCATCTTAAAACAAAGGCCTTATTCCAAAAATATTTGTTACCGCTTTCACTTTTTTTATGATTATAACATCACATTCTTAGTTTGTGTATCGTTCAAACTAAGTTTTCGTAATAATTCAGATGTTATAAATAATTTGACAAACAATTAGATTGGTTAATATTTTTCTTATTTTTCTTTATACTCTTTAAAATTATCGTTGCATTTATAATAATATATATTACTATTAGGGCATGAATCCATAAACAAATGAATAGATTAAGTTTGTTATTGAAAGCGTTTTACAGATGATTTTGAACAAATTTTTAGAATAGGAGACTTTAATGGCTACAAGTGAAGTAAAAAAACTCTCTCTTTTTGCAATAACCTGGCCTATTTTTATCGAAACATTCTTGCACATGTCCCTTCGAACAGCTGATACCTTTATGTTAAGTTTCATATCAGATGAAGCCGTGGCAGCCGTCGGTGTTTCTAACCAAATAGTTATGTTTATGTTTTTTCTTTTTCAATTTGGTGCTACTGGAGCAGGAGTAGTTATCGCTCAATATCTTGGTGCGAACAAATACAATGATGTTCGAAAATTTGCATGGAATGCGATTACCTTTAATTTCTTGTTTGGTTTAATCATTAGCATCATTATGATTCTATTTAGCAAAACGTTTTTAGGATTCTTCAACTTAGAACCAGCGTTATTTCATCAAGCAAAAAGCTTCTTATTAATAGTAGGGGGAGCTTTGTTCCTGCAAGCGATGATGCTCACTATTTCGGCAATTATTCAAGCCCATGGCTTTACAAGGGATACAATGTTTGTAACAGTAGGAATGAACATTATAAACATTATAGGGAATTATTTATTAATTTTTGGAGCTCTCGGCTTTCCCCAATTAGGTGTAGTTGGAGTTGCTGTTGCCACAGTTGCAAGTCAATTTTTAGGACTTATCGTTAACTTTATGATTTTATTTAAGAGAGTTGACGTTCGACTACATATAAAAGATATGATCGATTGGAATAAGGAACGGCTCTACCAAATCTTAAATATTGGCGTTCCAAGTGCAATTGGCAACCTTTCTTATTCATTAAGTCAAATTGTTACTACAGGTTTTATTGTTTCACTTGGACAGGAGATGTTAACGACTAGAATTTACACGTTAAATATTTTATTCTTTGCGATTGTCATTTCCATTTCTTTAGGAAGAGGAACGCAAATTATAATAGGGCACTTGGTTGGTGCCGGAGAATTTGAACAAGCGTACAAAACGGCTCTAAAAAATCTGCGGATGAGTATGTTACTTTGTCTAGGTGTTGCTATCATTCTTATTTTAGCTAGCGAACCATTGTTTAGTCTTTTTACTGATAACCCAATAATTATTTCTACAGGTGGTATGTTGCTTCTAATGGGGATTTTTCTAGAACCTGGTCGCTGCTTTAACATTGTCCTCGGTCAAGCAATTCAAGCTACTGGCGATGCACGCTACTTAATGATAATGAGCATTATCATCATCTGGTGTTTTAGTGTCCCATTATATTATTTACTAGGTATTCAGCTTGGCTACGGATTAATTGGGATTTGGTTGGCTTTTGTTGTTGATGAATGGCTGCGAGGGTTAGTTTTATTTGGACGTTGGAAGAGCAGAGTCTGGGAAAAGAAAGTGTTAGTAAAAAAAGAAAAACAGAAAAATGAAGCGCTTGGGTAAAAGAAGTCTGTCAAACACAATGAGTAGAGGGCACTGATAAGGTCGATTTTTACCTTTTTCAATGCCCTACTAAGAAACTACTTTTTATACAAGTTGATCTTCAATAGCTCTAAGCCAGGTCGTGGCCATTAACATGTTTCCTTTTGTATTCATATGTACACTATCTGTCGTCAGCTTATGATTAGGATTGGATTGCAAAAAGTTGATAAACGCTTTATTCGTTGGAATAACTGTTCCATTATACTGCTTCGCTACTGTATTTACGATCTCTACATAATCTACTAGCATTTTATTTCCAATTGAGTTAGGGTCCTCTCCAATAATCGTTGGTTCCATTAATAAGATTTTGGCATTGGTTTTGTCTCTAACTTCTTTTAATAACTCAATGTAAATTCGATTATAGTCTTCTGGTGTTACTTGTTCTATTTCTGGACGGTCTAGTTGTCTCCATACATCATTTATTCCAATTGATATAGAAACAATGTCTGGCTGATGGTCTATTACATCTGTTTGCCATCTTGAAAACAAATCAATAATTCGATTTCCATTTATCCCTACATTCACAAATTGAAAAGTCGTAGTTGGATAAGTTGTCACCAAATAATCATGCAATAGTCTTACATAGCCATATCCCAAACCATCATAATCTTCCAATCTTCCACAATCAGTTATACTATCTCCAATAAATAAGATCTTTGTCGGCTTCATTCTATAAGCTCCCTTTTATACGACTTGTTTTATACCATTTACAGCTTACCGTACTTTAATGATTTCTAACTATTGGTAATATAATAGGTTTATTATATTTCAGATCATTTCTAATTCCAAGTTTAAAAAGTATAGATAAACATTAAGAAATTAATAAATTGCTGACAAATGTCAATAGTCCTTTGAAAGCGCCTAATTGGTTTGATTAAAGCAGAACTATACATCTGCCCTATCTCTAACAAAAAGCTATCTAACACCAATCGGTAATTAGATAGCTTTTAAATGACAATATTCTATTTCTCTTCAACTAAAGTATGATTCACCGTCTCTGTGCCAACTGAACTAACCAAAAAGCCAATGACTCCACCAACTATAGCCGGAACAACCCAACCTAATCCAACAGCATACAAAGGAAGAACAGTAGTAAATAAATTATGCACAGCCTCAATTTGGAAGCCGGCTGCATTTAATCCTTCAAAGAAACTAACAATAAAGGTAAACAAAATACTAATCTGATAAACTTTCTGTTTCCCTTTGAAAAGTGGATGAAGGAATGTTAGAACCATTAAACACATTGCTAATGGATAAAGCATGTACAGTACCGGAACCGAAATGTTGATTAAAGTAGATAAACCAAAGTTCGAAATGACTGCACTGAAAATCGTAAAAACAATTGCCCATTTTTTATAAGAGAAAGCAGGCACAATCTTATTGAAATACGATGCACAGGATGTGATTAATCCGATACTCGTCGTTAAACATGCAGCAATCACGATAAAGCCCAATACTACTTTACCAAATGGTCCAAAATAATAATTTGATACACTCGCTAAAATGGCTCCTCCATTATCTAAATGGCCAAGCTCGATAACACTTTTTGCCCCCATGTACGTAAGGGATGAATAAATGATTGCGAGTAGCCCACCAGCAATTAATGCTACTTTTAGAGTTGAGATCATGATTTCCTTTTTCGTCGTGATTCCTCTGGCCTTCATGATGTTAATAATAACAATACCAAAGACAAAAGCAGCAAGAACATCCATCGTTAAATAGCCCTCTTGAAAACCTTTAAAAAAACTATTATCGATAAATGAATCTACTGGTGCTTGAACTTGTCCGATTGGATTAACGAATGAAACAACAATAAGAATTCCGATAAAAATCAATAATAATGGAGTTAAAATTTTTCCAATAATATCAACTAGTTTGCTAGATTGCAATGAGAAAAAGAGTGCAATCCCAAAAAATACGATTGTAAAAAGAAACAATGGTAATATGCTATCAGGATTACTTAAAAATGGCCTAACCCCCATTTCAAAAGAAACCGTGTTTGTTCTCGGTATAGCAAAAAGTGGCCCGATCGCTAAATAAAGAGCAACAGTAAAAATCATTCCGTACAATGGATGCACTCGACTTGCTAGTGATTGTAAATCCCCTTTACCTGAAAACGCCAAAGCTAAAATTGCTAGTATTGGCAATCCAACACCCGTCACGATAAAACCAAAATTCGCAGATAATATATTCTCCCCAGCCATCTGACCAAGCATCACAGGGAAAATTAAATTCCCAGCTCCAAAAAACAAAGCAAACAACATAAACCCTACTGCAATAACATTTGTGAATGAAACTCTTGATGACATATAAAATTATCCCCCTACTATTTCCAACAAACTAAAACTATATTACAAAATTTTGTCTTTTATCAAAAAATTTGAATTACACTAATTTTAAAGGCAACGGAAGATAATATATCATACTAGAATAGTAAAAGCAATGTCCATTCTGAAAATACGACATTTTTCGCAAGGTGTAGAAACTGAATCAAAAAAAACGCTCAAAATTGAGCGTTTTCCCTATTGAATCACTAACCTACTTCGACTCTTGAGCCAAAGAGGATTCTGGTGATGTTACCTTATCATAAAAATCAACAAATTTATCACGGTCTTCGCTTGCACGGTAGGCCATGGCAACACGCGGATGTTCATTTAGTGTCCCAGAGATCATGTAAGGAATGATGTAACCCCATTCCCACCTTTGACGCATTTCTAACATGTGCTTTTCAATGACATCGAGTACTGGCTTTAGTTCATAGCTGGCTTTTTGGATATGAGTAACGAGAAGCTCTGTATTACAGTTCCCTGCAGCTCGACCCATTCCGTAAACAGAGGAATCAAGGAACGTAACTCCATTTCGCATCGCAGTCAGCGTATTCGCAAAAGCTAATTGCATGTTGTTATGCGTATGAATCCCTAGCTTCTTGTTAGGAATCATTTCTTTAAACTTGTTCACTTGATGCTGGATGTCAGCCGGGTCTAGACTTCCAAAAGAGTCAACAATATAGACCACATCAACGGCACTCTTTTTCACCATATTAAATGCTTCAATTAGTTGATTCTCAGGTACACTTGATAATGCCATGATGTTAAGCGATGTTTCATAGCCTAAATCATGGAACATTTGAACAAGCTCTAATCCTTTATCAACTTCACGAATATAACAAGCGACACGAATCATATCTAAAGGACTTTGCTCACGCGGCAAAATATCATCGGGGTCTACACGTCCGATATCAACTAAAGCAGATAGTTTTGTGAATTTTTTCTCTGGGATAATTTCTTTTAAGAAGTTATCATCAAGAAATCTCCATGGATTCGGCTCCGTCGCTTGGAGAAGCTTAGGTGAATTTTTATAGCCGATTTCCATATACTCAACACCTGCAGCACTAAGTCCGTCATACAAGTCTTGAACAAATTCAACACTGAAATCCCAGTTGTTAATTAATCCCCCATCTCGAATGGTACAATCTATAATCTTGCAACTCTGTTCCATTGGTAAGACCTTCCTTCTGTTCTGTTATTCTTATTTTCAGTATGCTCTTTTGTGCCACTTACAACTCAATATGTAGCAAAACCATATGCAGTTTGTACCATGATTCGATAATAGTTGTCAATATTCAAATAATTATTCTTTATTAGAACATCATTAGCTTTGCATAAAGTTATTAAAAATTTGTCAAGTAGTTTCAAGTAGAAATTTATGGTTTCAAGGCACAAAAAAACTCCTTATAATTAGGATTGGTAGTTCTGTCCAAATCCCAA